>DATHHZ010000098.1:0-2737 GCA_035316965.1 Burkholderiales bacterium
CTTTTCATCGGCACCAAGAAGCAGGCCCAGGACCCGATCCAGAGCTACGCCATGAAGGCCGGTGTCCCCTACGTCAACGAGCGCTGGCTGGGCGGGATGCTCACGAACTTCAAGACCGTCCGCCAATCGATCAAGCGGCTCAAGGAAATGGAGATAATGATCGAGGACGGCAGCATGGAGAAGCTGCCGAAAAAAGAGGCCTTGCACTTTCAGCGCGAGCTCGCCAAGCTGCAGCGCAGCCTTGGGGGCATCAAGTCGCTGGACAACCGGCCCGATGCCCTGTTCGTGATCGACGTCGGTTACCAGAAAGGGGCGGTCGCCGAAGCGAAAAAGCTCGGCATTCCCGTTATCGGGGTCGTCGACACCAATCATTCTCCGGACGGGATTGCCTACGTGATTCCGGGCAACGACGATTCCAGCCGGGCGATTCGCTTGTATGCGCGTGGAATCGCCGATGCGATCCTGGAGGGCCGCAGCCAGGTCGTCCAGGAAATCATCGGTGCAGCCTCCGATGAGTTCGTCGAAGTCGAAGAGTCGGGCGGGAAAACGCAATGATCTGCGGGTGCGACATAAAAAAGGGGCGCAGCGGCGCCCTTTTTTTGGGCGTCCAGAACAATAAAGGTTCCCGGTAATGGCGGAAATCACCGCAAGCATGGTCAGGGATCTGCGCGACAAGACCGACGCGCCGATGATGGAGTGCAAAAAAGCGCTGGTCGAGGCGGAAGGCAATTCAGCCAAAGCCGAGGAGCTTCTGCGGATCAGACTCGGCAACAAGGCGTCCAGGGCCGCAGCACGCACGGCCGCCGAGGGCGTCGTCGCGGTTCACGTCGCGCCCGACGCGAGGACGGGCGCGATCGTGGAGGTCAACTGCGAAACCGACTTCGTCGCCAAGACCGAGGATTTCCTGGAGTTTGCAGCTTCGCTGGCGGAACTCGCCGCGAAAAGCAATCCTGCGGATCTCGCAGCCCTGGGCGCATTGCGTCTGGGTCTCACGACGGTGGAAGAGACGCGCAGGGCGCTCGTCGGACGCATTGGGGAGAACATATCCGTTCGCAGATTCGCGCGGATCGAAGCGAGGGGCCGCCTATCTCAGTACGTTCATGGCGGAGCGAAGATTGGCGTCCTGATAGATGTTTCCGGGGGCAACGACCAGCTCGGCCGGGATCTGGCCATGCACATCGCCGCGTCCAAGCCGCTCGCCCTGTCGCGCGATGACGTTCCGGCAGAGTTCGTAAAAAAGGAACGCGACATCGCTAGAGCGAAAACGGCTGAGTCGGGCAAGCCGGCCAATATTGTCGAGAAGATGGTCGAAGGCAGCGTGCAGAAGTTCCTGAGGGAAGTCACGCTGCTCGGTCAAATTTTCGTCAAGGATCCGGCGGGAAAGCAGACCGTGGAAGCTCTCCTCAAGGCGGGTGGCGCATCGGTCTCGCGCTTCGTGCTGTACGTGGTCGGCGAGGGAATCGAAAAGAAGGGGAACGGTCAGGCGGCCTAGATGAAGGAGCCAGACGGAAACGAATGCAAAGCCAGCCTGGAATGACGGCAACTGCCAAATACAAGCGCATCCTGCTCAAACTGAGCGGCGAAGCCCTCATGGGAGACGATTCCTTCGGGATCAATCGCGCTACGATCGAGCGCATCGTCGGCGAGATTGCCCAGGTCGCGGCGCTCGGGATCGAGATCGCGGTGGTGATCGGTGGGGGCAACATCTTCCGAGGCGTGGCGCCCGGCGCGGCGGGAATGGATCGCGCCACGGCCGATTACATCGGAATGCTCGCGACCATCATGAACGCGCTTGCGTTGCAGGACGCCATGCGGCAGGCGGGTTTGAACGCGCGAGTGCAGTCCGCGCTCAACATAGAACAGGTGGTCGAGCCTTACATCCGCAACAAGGCGATCCGCTACCTCGAGGAAGGCAAGATCGTCATTTTTGCCGCGGGGACCGGCAACCCGTTCTTTACGACCGATACCGCAGCGGCGCTGCGGGGGACGGAGATCGGCGCGGAAATGGTCCTCAAGGCGACCAAGGTCGACGGCATTTATACGGACGATCCCAAACTCCGTCCGGACGCCAAGCGTTACGACAAGCTGAGCTTTGACGAGGCCATGATCAAGAATCTGAGGGTGATGGATGCCACGGCCTTTGCGCTATGCCGCGATCAGAAACTCCCGATCACCGTGTTCAGCATTCTGAAAGCCGGAGCGATGAAGCGGGTCGTCACCGGCGAAAAAGAAGGCACGCTGGTCTACGTGGGCGCTTGAGCCCGCGAGGATGGTGGATTCATGAGTACCCTTGCCGACGTCAGGAAGAACACCGAGCAGAGAATGCATAAGTCGCTCGATGCCTTGAAAACCGACTTGTCCAAAGTCCGCACCGGCCGTGCGCACGCGGGGCTGCTCGACCACATCTCGGTGGATTACTACGGCAGCCAGATGCCGATTCCGAAGGTCGCCAACGTAAGCTTGCTCGATGCACGCACCCTCGGGGTATCGCCTTGGGAGAAAAAGATGCTCGGCGCGATCGAAAAGGCAATCCGCGAGTCCGATCTTGGCCTGAATCCTGCTTCTCACGGAGACATGGTGCGGGTGCCGATGCCGACTCTCACCGAGGAGCGCCGCCGCGATTTGATCAAGGTCATCAAGCACGAGGGCGAAAATGCCAAGGTTGCCGTACGCAACTCGCGTCGCGACGCCAATCATGCGCTCAAGGAACTGCTGAAAAGCAAGGCGGCGTCCGAAG
>DATHHZ010000099.1:0-4520 GCA_035316965.1 Burkholderiales bacterium
AGGGGCACCGTGATCAGGGTGGAAAATCTCAGCAAGTCCTTCGGGCCGAAGGTCGCCGTCGACGGCGTCTCCTTCGAAGTCGGCAAAGGCGAGGTGCTGGGGTTCCTCGGCCCCAACGGAGCGGGCAAGTCGACCACCATGCGCATGATCACCGGTTTCATCCCGCCCAGTGCGGGCAGCGTCTCGGTGTGCGGGCTAGCCGTGCAGGAAAATCCGATCGAGGTCAAGCGCCGAATCGGCTATCTTCCGGAAGCGGCGCCCACCTATACCGAGATGTCGGTCCTGTCGTTCCTCAGGTTCGCCGCCGAGATGCGCGGCCTGCGGGACGAGGGACGGCGCAGCGCGATACGTCGAGTCGTCGAGCTGTGCCATCTGGAGAGCGTGCTCGGGCAGACGATCGATACGCTTTCGAAAGGCTTCCGCCACCGCACCTGCCTCGCGCAGGCGCTGATCCACGATCCCGAGGTGCTGATCCTGGATGAGCCCACCGACGGGCTCGATCCGAACCAGAAGCACGAGGTGCGCACGCTCATACGCCGCATGGGCGAGAGCAAGGCGATCATTTTCTCGACGCATATCCTCGAGGAGGTCGAGGCAGCCTGCACGCGCGCGATCATCATCGACCGCGGCCGCATCGTCGCCAACGGCACGCCTGACGAGCTGAAGGCCCGAGCCGCCACGGGAAAGCTGGAAGATTTCTTCCGGTCGGTCACGCGCTCGGACACTGCAACGGAGTCAGCATGAACGCCAGCTGGGCGGCGATCTGGACCATCGCAAGGCGCGAGCTTGCGGCGTACTTCGAATCTCCGGTCGCCTACGTGTTCCTCGTGATTTTTCTTTTGCTTTCAGGATTCTTTACTTTTACCTTCGGCGGTTTTTTCGAGCGGGGCGAGGCTTCCCTCGCGGCGTTTTTCAACTGGCTGCCGTGGCTGTTCCTGTTTCTGGTGCCCGCCGCGGGGATGCGCCTGTGGTCCGAGGAGCGGCGGCTCGGAACGATCGAACTTTTGCTGACGATGCCGGTTGCCGCCTGGCAGGCGATCGTCGGCAAGTTTCTCGCCTCGTGGCTGTTTCTCATCGTCGCGCTGGCGCTCTCATTCCCGATCGTCGTGACGGTCAACTGGCTCGGCGATCCCGACAACGGAGTGATCGCGAGCGGCTACGTCGGAGCGGCGCTGCTCGCCGGAGCTTATCTCGCGATCAGCTGCATGACCTCGGCCCTCACGCGCAACCAGGTCATCGCTTTCATCCTCGCGGTGGTCCTGTGCCTCGCCCTGATCCTGGTCGGGTTTTCGCCGCTGACCGATCTGCTCGCGCGCTGGGCGAGCCCCTGGCTGGTGGAAGCAGTTTCGAAGTTTTCCGTCCTCACGCATTACGACGGCTTCCAGAAAGGCGTGCTCGATTCGCGCGACCTGCTCTATTTCCTCTCGGTGATCGCCTACGCGCTGTTCGCGACCGGCGTCGTCATCCGCAACCACCGTACCGGCTGAGGGCGGACCATGCGCAAGAAGACCGAAAGTCTGCTTTACTCGGCCGGCGGCCTCGTCGCCGCGCTGATCATCCTGGTACTGCTCAATCTCGTACTGGGGGCGGCGAGGGGGCGCATCGACCTGACGCAAGGCAAGCTCTACACGCTCTCCGAGGGCACGCGCGCGGTTCTCGGCAAGCTCGAGTCTCCGGTCAAGATCCGCTTGTACTTCAGCCAGAGCGAGGTCCCCCTGCCCATCAAGGCGTACGGGCGTCGGGTCGAGGATCTGCTCGGGGAGTTCAGGCAGGCCGGCCGCGGCAAGGTCACAGTCGAAAAACTCGATCCCCAGCCGGACTCCGATGCCGAGGACTCTGCGACTCTGGAAGGCGTCGAAGCCCAGGTCACGCCCTCGGGCGACAAGTTCTACCTCGGCGCCTCGATCAGCTATGCGGACCAAAAGCTGGCCTTGCCGGCGCTTACGCCCGATCGCGAGCCCTTGCTCGAGTACGATCTGGTGCGCGCGATCGCGCGCGCCGTCTCGACGGCGAAGCCGGTGATCGGAGTCATGAGCGCGCTGCCGGTGTTCGGCATGCCGCCGAGCCAGTTTACCGGGGGTCAGCCGCTGGAGCCGCAGGTATTCATCGGCGAGCTCCGGCGCGACTACACCGTGAGGCGCGTCGGGCTTGACCCTGAAAAGATCGATGACGACATCAAGGTGCTGCTGGTGATCCACCCGCGCGGAATCGGCGAGCGGGCCCAGTACGCGCTCGACCAGTTCGTGCTGCGCGGCGGGAAGCTCATCGCTTTCCTCGACCCGAACGCCTATTTCGACCAGCTGGGCCAGATGGGAGGCATGGGCGGCGGGGGCACGCCGTCCTCGCTCGACAGGCTGCTCAAGGCCTGGGGCCTGGGCTTCGACTCGGGGAAGGTCGTGCTCGACATGCGTTACCTCACGGGCGCGGGAGCGCGCACCCTGCCGACGCTGCTCTCGCTCAACGACAATGCCTTCGATCCGAACGACATCGCCACGGCCCGGCTCGGGTCGCTGCTCATGCCTTTTGCCGGAGCGTTCACCGGCAAGCCGGTCGAAGGACTGAATGAAACGGTCCTCATGAAGAGTTCCGCGTATTCCCAGCTCGTCGATTCCTTCGCGGCCACGACACAGGGCGAGGCGGCAGTCCGGGGGTTCGAGCCTTCGGGCACCGAATATCCGCTTGCCATCCGGCTGACCGGAAAATTCAAGACCGCGTTCCCTGAAGGCCGGCCTACGCCTGAGGACAGGGGCGAGAACAAGGGCGAGAAGAAGGGCCAGAAGAAGGCGGCAAAGGCCGACGCGAAAACGGAAGCCGCGCCGCTCAAGGAATCGGCGGCCGACAACGCCGTCGTGCTCGTCGGGGACAGCGATTTCATCAACGACGGTGCGGCGGTGCAGATCCAGGAGATCTTCGGGCAGCGGATCGTGATCCCGCGCAACGGCAACCTCGCATTTGCGCAAGCCCTGGTCGACCAGTTCGCGGGCGATCCGGCGCTCATCAAGCTGCGCAGCCGCGCGAGCGCCGCGCGGCCGTTCACCGTGATCCGCGACATGGAGGCGAGGGCGCAGCAGGCCTATCTCGGCAAGATCAAGGAGCTGGAGGACAACCTCGGTCAGACGCAGGAGAAGCTGAACGCGCTGCAAAAGGGCAGGGGGCAGGGCGCGGGAGCGATCCTCTCGGCCGCGCAGCAGGCCGAGCTCGAGAACTTCCGCAGGAAAGCGGCGGGTACGCGCCTGGCGCTGAAAGAGGTCCGCCGCGAGCTGCGCTCCGACAGCGAGGCGCTCCAGTTCTGGACCAAGGTGGCGAACATCGCGCTGACGCCCTTGCTCGTCGCGTTGGCCGGCATCGGCCTCGCGATCCTGCGCCGCCGCAGGACGCCCGCAATATGAACCGCAGGCAATTTTTCATCGCGCTCGCGGTGCTCGCGATCCTCGCCGCGGCGGGTGCCGCCGTCGTCCTGTCCGACCGCTCGGCCTGGACGGCCGCGGACTCGCGCGCCGGGCAGAAGGCGATCCCGGGCCTGCGTTTGAGCGAGGTCGCCGAGATCGCGATCCGGGATTCGTCGGGCGAGCTGCACCTGGTGCGGGGCGAGACCGACTGGAGCGTTCGCGAGCGCGCCGGCTTCGCGGCCGACACCGATCGCGTCGCGGCCCTTCTTGTGAAGCTCGCCGAACTGAAGATCGTGCAGAGCGAGCCCCTCCCCGAGAGCCAGCGCGCCCGCTTGGAGCTCCTCGAGCCGAAGGACAAGCTGGCGGGCGTGGGGACGGCGATCGAGCTGAAGGACGCCAAGGGTGGCACGCTCGGGCAGCTGCTTCTCGGAAAGAAAATCGTGAAGAGCTCGCCGGTCGCCTCGCTTTCGCGCGGCGAGACCGAGGCGACGGGCCGTTATCTCACCATGGGTGGTGAAGCCGGCACGATGCTCGCCGTCGGCGAGCCGCTGACCGAGGTCGAATCCAAGCCCGATCAATGGCTCGTCAAGGATCTCCTTCGGGCCGACGGCGCTAAATCGATTTCGTCGTCGAAGGACGGAAAGCAGCGCTGGAGCGTGGCTCGCGAGACCGAGTCTGCCGACTGGAAGTTGGCCGGATCGAAGGAACGGCCCGATCTGCAGAAGGCGACCGACCTTGCGAGCTCGCTCGGCTGGGTGAACCTCGTCGACGTAGTCGCCGACCCCGGCAAGACCGACACCGGGCTCGATCATGCGATCGTCATCAGGGCGGACACCTTCGACGATTTGAGCTATACGCTGAGAATCGGTAAGCAGGCCGGCGACAATTACTACGTCAGGGTGGCGGTCGCAGGCGAGCCTCGCAAAACGCGCACGCCGGCGAAGGGCGAGAAAGCGGAGGACAAGGCGAAGAACGACAAGGAGTTCGAGGAACGCCGCAAGAAGCTCATCGAGAAGGTTGAGCGCGAGAAAAAGCTCGAGCGCTGGACTTATCTCGTCGCAAAGAACGGTCTGGATCCGCTGCTGCGCGACCGGCCGGGGCTCATGCCGGAGAAGAAGAAAAGCGCGAAGA
>DATHHZ010000100.1:0-2517 GCA_035316965.1 Burkholderiales bacterium
CACCGAAGTCGCAGCCGTGGCCGAAATTGTCCCGTCAGCAACGCGTTTCGACAGCTCCTTGAGCTGATCGGGACTCACCTTGCTATCCCTGATGTCCAGATTCTCTTCGTTCAGCTTCGCGCTGAGCGGACCTAATATCCAGTTCGACAGAGTCGGCACTTCTTCCTTTGGTGCACCCGCGAAAGTCGAAAGCGCAAACGTGGATGAGGTACGACTCGCAATGTGCAGATCTGCCTTCTGGGCCGCAACGCCATAGAAGACAATCCTCTTGTGCCGCTCCCGTAGCGACTCGGGCATGGCGTCTTTGACCTGCCTGATCCATTCCCCTTTTACAACCAGAGGCGGTAGATCCGGATCTGGAAAATACCGGTAGTCGTGCGCCTCCTCCTTGGTGCGCAGCGAGCGCGTCTCGTCGCGGTCGGGGTCATACAAGCGCGTCTCCTGCACGATCTTCCCGCCGCCTTCCAGGATCTCGATCTGCCGCTTGGCGTCGAACTCGATCGCGCGCTCCAGGAACCGGAATGAATTGAGGTTCTTGATCTCCGCCCGAGTCCCGAGCGCCCCGCCGGGCCGGCGCACGGAGACGTTCGCGTCGCATCGGAACGATCCTTCCTGCATGTTGCCATCACAGATTTCAATCTCTTCTACCACAAGAAAATGCAAGGCCCTTGCGTACGCGACCGCCTCCTCCGCCGAGCGCATGTCGGGCTCGGAAACGATTTCCAGCAACGGCACGCCTGCCCGATTTAGATCGATCCCGCTCATGTCCTGGAAGGCCTCGTGCAGCGACTTGCCGGCGTCCTCTTCGAGGTGGGCTCGCGTTAGGCGAATCGCTTTTTCGCCGCTCTTGGTCAGAATTCGGATTTCTCCCCCTTTGACGATGGGAAGTTCGTACTGGCTGATCTGGTAGCCCTTGGGCAGATCCGGGTAGAAATAGTTTTTCCGCGCGAAAACCGAACGGCGATTGATCAGCTTTTCTCCGCCGACCGCGAGCCCGAATCGTATCGCACGCTCGACCGCACCTTTGTTGGCGACCGGCAGCACGCCCGGCAGCGCGATGTCCACGGCGTTCGCCTGGGTATTCGGCGGCGCACCGAACGCGGTCGATCCACCGGAGAACATCTTCGACGCGGTCGAGAGCTGCACGTGCGCCTCGAGGCCGATGACGATTTCCCAGTTCACGGCTGAATCCCGGCGGGCTCGCGCTTGTGCCAGTCCGTCGCCTTCTGATACTGATGGGCGACGTTCAGCATCTTTGCCTCCGAGAAGTAGTTCCCGACGATGTGCAAACCCACCGGAAGATTGTCCCTCCCAAAACCGCACGGGATCGACATCCCGGGCAATCCGGCGAGGTTCGCGGGGATGGTGTAGATGTCGTTCAGGTACATCTGCACCGGGTCGGCCGCCTTGGCGCCGATCTTGAACGCCACCGTCGGCGATGTCGGTCCGACCACAACGTCACAGCGCTTGAAAGCCTCGACGAAATCGTTTGCGATCAGCCGCCGGATCTTCTGTGCCTTGAGGTAGTACGCGTCGTAGTAGCCGTGCGAGAGCACGTAGGTCCCGATAAGGATGCGGCGCCTGACTTCGGCACCGAAGCCTTCGGCGCGCGTGCGGCGATACATGTCGGCGAGGTCGCGGTACTCCTTCGCGCGATGGCCGTAGCGCACGCCGTCGAAGCGCGACAGGTTCGACGAGGCCTCGGCGGGCGCGATGACGTAGTACGCCGGAACCGAAAGACCGCTGTTCGGCAAACCGATCGGCACGCGCTTCGCGCCGAGCTTCTCGAACTCCTCGAGCGCGGCCTCGACCGCCCGGCCCACATCGCCGGCCAGCCCCTCGCCGAAGTGCTCCTTCGGCACGCCGATGCGAAGACCTGCCAGCGGTTTGTCCAATTCGCGGCGGTAATCTTCGGCCACGCGCTCGACCGAGGTCGAATCGCGCGCATCGAACCCCGCCATCGCGTTCAGAAGGAGCGCAAGGTCTTCGGCGCTTTTTGCCAATGGGCCGCCCTGATCGAGGCTGGAGGCGAAGGCGATCATGCCGTAGCGCGATACGAGCCCGTAGGTCGGTTTCAGCCCCGACACTCCCGAGAGCGCGGCGGGCTGGCGAATCGAGCCGCCGGTGTCCGTTCCCGTGGCCGCCGGCGCCATGCGCGCGGCGACCGCCGCAGCCGAGCCGCCCGAGGAGCCGCCGGGCACGTACGCCTGACCCCAGGGATTTTTCACCGGACCGTAGAACGAAGTTTCGCTCGAGGATCCCATGGCGAACTCGTCCATGTTGGTCTTGCCGAGGATCACCGCGCCCGCGCCGTTGAAGCGCTCGATCACGTGCGCATCGTAGGGACTGACGAAGTTCGACAGAATCCTCGAGCCGCAGGTCGTGAGCCAGCTGCGCGTCACGAAAATGTCCTTGTGCGCGACGGGTATTCCGGTGAGGGGCTGCGTCGCTCCCTTGACGATGCGCTCGTCGGCCGCGCGCGCCTGCGCGAGACTTTTTTCCGCGTCGACGGTGATG
>DATHHZ010000101.1:0-12856 GCA_035316965.1 Burkholderiales bacterium
GTGTGTTGCCGCTGTACTTGATACCGTGGTGCGCCTCGAAGCGCGATTTCAGGCCGCGCAGGATCGCAACGGTCTCCTCGACCGACGGCTCGGGCACGTCGATCTTCTGGAAGCGCCGCGACAGCGCATGATCCTTTTCGAACACCCCGCGGTACTCGTTGTAGGTCGTCGCGCCGATGCATTTCAGCGCACCCGAAGAGAGCGCGGGTTTCAGCAGGTTCGAGGCGTCGAGCGTCCCGCCTGAGGCAGCACCCGCGCCGATAAGCGTGTGGATTTCGTCGATGAACAGGATCGCATTCGGGTTGTCCACCAGCTGCTTCAGCACCGCCTTCAGACGCTGTTCGAAATCGCCGCGATATTTGGTTCCCGCGAGCAGCGCACCCATGTCGAGCATGTATACCTGGCAGCGCGCGAGGATCTCCGGAACTTGGCCCTCGACGATACGGCGCGCGAGCCCTTCGGCGATGGCTGTCTTGCCCACGCCCGCCTCGCCCACAAGGAGGGGATTGTTCTTGCGCCTCCGGCACAGCGTCTGGATGACGCGCTCGATCTCGCGCTCGCGGCCGATCAGCGGATCGATCTTGCCCACCAGCGCCTGGGCGTTGAGGTTGAGCGTATACGTCTCGAGAGCGCCGCCGGACTGCTGCTCGTCGCCCGCGGTTTCCTGTTCGGCCTCGCCGCCGCCCTTCGCCTCCTTGGAGGCCGGTGTCTTGGTGATGCCGTGCGAGATGTAGTTCACCACGTCGAGGCGCGTGACACCCTGCTGGTGCAGAAAATACACGGCATGGGAGTCCTTCTCGCCGAAGATCGCGACCAGCACGTTGGCGCCGGTGACTTCCTTCTTGCCCGAGGACTGGACGTGCAGGATCGCGCGCTGGATGACGCGCTGGAAACCGAGCGTCGGCTGGGTATCGATTTCCTCGGTGCCCGCGACCGTGGGGGTGTGCGCGGCGATGAAGTCTCCGAGCGCTTTCCTCAGTTCCTCGATGTTGGCAGCGCAGGCGCGCAGCACTTCCGCTGCCGTCGGATTGTCCAGCAACGCGAGCAGCAGGTGCTCGACGGTGATGAACTCATGCCGCTTCTGGCGCGCCTCTACGAACGCCATGTGGAGACTGACTTCGAGTTCCTGCGCGATCATCTTTCGTTCCCGGTCCTCATCAGATCAACGAGGGGCCTAAAGCTCCCTCGTCCTTACGTTTCCTCCATCACGCATTGTAGCGGGTGCTGGTGCTTGCGTGCGTAGCCCCTAACCTGCTCGACTTTGGTGGTGGCGACATCCTTGGGGTAGATCCCGCAAATGCCCAAGCCCTCTCGATGGACTTTGAGCATGACCTGGGTCGCCTTTTCCCGCGTCATGGCAAAGAACCTCTGCAGCACGATGACGACGAATTCCATCGGGGTGTAGTCGTCGTTCAAAAGGATCACCTTGAACAGGGGAGGAGGCTTGAGCTTGGCTTTCTTGGCCTCGAGTAGAGTGCCTTCTCGCATGCGGGTTGCCATACCTTACTTAACTTATGCCAGAAGCTTCCACCCGTCAAACCGCTCGGACCTGCCGCGAGTGGAAACGTCACGAGCCTCATGCACACCCTGTCAGTCGGAACGCCTCCATTCAGTGTAATCACATCGTTGATAATGTAATCTCTGTCGCTACGCCATGCAACATCCAAACGTGTCGGCAGAACAAAGGGTTGACGCTCTCTGGGGCACTTGACGCCGTCGCCCAAAGCGCGTAAAAGGCTTCCCTGTGTTTGTCCTCCATGCGGTTTGCAGGCTCAAATTCCTCTGCTGCGTTGAAGTACAGGCATAGTTGAAGGTTCCCCGGTTCTAAAATTCAGGAAGGCTCTATGCCAACAGGTACGGTGAAGTGGTTCAATGATGCAAAGGGTTATGGGTTCATAACCCCGGATGACGGCGGCGAGGATTTGTTTGCGCACTTCTCCGCGATTCAGATGAGCGGATTCAAAACGCTCAAGGAAGGACAGAAAGTCCAGTTCGAAGTCACGCAAGGCCCGAAGGGCAAGCAGGCTTCGAACATCCAAGCCGCAAGCTAGCGGCTCGCGCGGGCGGCACAGCCGCCCGCGGTCGAAAGTCCCTCTTGGTTTTCGGCCCCGGGTGTTCCTCGGGTCCGCCGCCCTTTGTTTTTTGTGAGCGGGGAAAAGCCTCGGCGTGGAGGCCTTTTTCCGACGTTCACGCGCGCTTCCGTCAGTGCACGCGCCTTCTGAGTTCTGCTTCCACCGCGCCCATGAATTCGTCGGTGGAAAGGAAGGGGTGGTCGGGACGTATCAGGATTGCCAGATCCTTCGTCATCTTGCCCGATTCCACGACGTCGACGCAGACTTTTTCGAGGGTCTCGGCGAATCTGACCACGTCCGGCGTGCCGTCCATGCGCCCGCGAAATATCAGCCCGCGCGTCCAAGCGAAAATCGAGGCGATGGGGTTGGTTGAAGTGGGCTTGCCTTGCTGGTGCAGCCGGTAGTGCCGAGTCACGGTACCGTGTGCCGCCTCGGCCTCGACCGCCTTCCCGTCGGGAGACATCAAAACTGAGGTCATGAGCCCGAGCGAGCCGTAGCCTTGGGCGACCGTGTCGGACTGCACGTCGCCGTCGTAATTTTTGCACGCCCAGAGGTAGCCGCCGCTCCACTTGAGGCTCGCGGCCACCATGTCGTCGATCAGCCGGTGCTCATAGGTCAGGCCCGCGGCGTCGAACTGCTTTTTGAACTCCGCGTCGAAGATGTCCTGGAACAGGTTCTTGAACCGGCCGTCGTAGACCTTCAGTATCGTATTCTTGCTCGAGAAGTAGACGGGGTACTTGCGCTGCAAGGCGTAGTTGAAGCAGGCGCGCGCAAAGCCCTTGATCGATTCGTCGAGGTTGAACATCGCCATGGTGACGCCGGCACCCGGTGCCTTGAACACCTCACGCTCGATCACGGTGCCGCCGCCCTCGGGCTGAAAGCTGAGCTTGATCGTACCGGGGCCGTCGAACTTGACCTCGGTGGCTCGATACTGGTCGCCGAATCCGTGACGCGCGATGACTACCGGCCTATTCCAGTGGGCCACGATGCGCGGCACATTCTTGCAGATGATGGGCTCCCGGAAAATCGTGCCGTCGAGAATATTGCGGATGGTACCGTTTGGGCTGCGCCACATCTGCTTCAAGTTGAATTCCTTGACGCGTCCTTCGTCCGGGGTGATGGTCGCGCATTTCACTGCTACGCCGTACTTCCGCGTGGCGTTGGCCGCGTCGATCGTGATCTGGTCGTTGGTCTTGTCTCTCGACTCGACCCCGAGGTCGTAGTATTTCAGCTCGACATCGAGATAGGGAAGAATCAACTGCTCGCGGATCGTCCTCCAGATGATCCGTGTCATTTCATCACCGTCCATCTCGACGAGCGGATTCTTGACTTTGATTTTGCCCACGGGAAGCTCCTGCAGTCTCGCTTTGAAAGGAATCGGCGGTGCGACCTTACGGCTGTTGCAGCCGCGAAGACAACGGGCGTTCCGCTCTTGAACGGGCGGTATTATAGCCAATTGCGCGAGCTACTCCGCGCACCCCCGAGCGGGAGCTCTCGCCAGCGCGGAAAGATCGGTAGCTAGTTGATTTTGAAAATGAAAATAGATTTCCCGACCTGCGCTGACGTTGCAATTGGGCTGCCATGCTGACACGCTTGTCAACCTCGGGGAGGGCAGGGCGTTAGTGGGAGGGACTGGTTCCGAAGCAAAGGACTGGTCGCAACCTGTTCCTTAAACTTCACGAAGAGGAAAACATGAGGAAGCTCATCTCCATCCTGGTCGCCACGGCGTTCGCCGTTTCCAGCGGCGCGGCTCTGGCCGCGTCCCACGCCGGCGCTCAGCCGATGAAGGACGACAAGAAGTCTGAAATGAAGAAGGGCGACAAGAAGGGCGAGAAGAAGGCCGCCAAGAAGGCCAAGAAGGAAGCCAAGAAGGACGAAATGAAGAAATAGTTGTCTCTCGACGAGACCAGGGCAGGGCTCGACTCCCTGCCTTTTTTATTTTTGCCGACCATGTCCAGTGTGAAAGAGAAGACTCTCGCATTCCTTGGCGCCGCCGCGTGGATTGCCGCGAGCGTCGCATTCGCGGAGTTGCCGACCCTGGAGCTGTCAGCTGGGATTCACCTCATCCGGGCTGAGGTCGCCTACACCTTCCAGACACGGGCGCAGGGCCTCATGTTCCGCAAGCATCTCGGTCCGAGCGAGGGCATGTTTTTCGTATTTCCACAATCCGAACCTCACTGCATGTGGATGAAGAATACGCTGATCCCGCTCTCGGTAGCTTTTATCGACGAAAAGGGAAAAATCGTCAGTATCTCGGACATGCAGCCGCAAACCGAAACTTCGCATTGTGCGACGGCTCCCGCGAAGTTTGCGCTCGAAATGCCCGCAGGCTGGTTCGCGAAGAAAGGGATCAAGTCCGGCGCGACCATCCAGGGACTCGAGAAGGCCCCGGCCGCGCGCTAGCAGGCCAGTTATCGTGCACGAAAAAGCCGGCTGGCGCATGCCGGCCGGTTTTTTGTTGGGTTCGTTCTTACCCGAAGTAAAGCGCGCTATGCGCCCCCGCCGCCATGAAATACAGCATCGGGATGGAGAACATCGTATTGGTGCGCGAGGCGAGGAAGGCCACGCGCCGCGCCTTGTTCTTTTCCTCGTCGCTCGCGGAAACGATGCCCAGGATCTTCTTCTGGTTGGGCCAGATCAACCCCCACACGTTTATCAGCATGAATGTCCCGAGCCAGGCACCGATCCCGATCGGGTAATACGCCTTGTTCAGGAAGAGAAACGCCTCGAGGAAATGCCGTCCGAGCAGCGCTGCGCCGGCGAGCCAGGTCACGACCGCCGCCCAGCGGAACCAAAACAGCGCCCGGGGCATGACGTGCTTGCTGATGCCGGCGGCAGTGCCGTCGGCCGCCGCCGCTTTCGCCGCGGCTACATTGACGAAGTTGAAGTAGTACAGCAAGCCGATCCACATCACTCCCGCGAGGAGGTGGATCCAGCGAGATATTGCGGGTACCCAGTCCATGTCAGCCTCCCAGCGCGTACGAGACGATGTTGTGCAGGATCAGGGTCAGGATCACACCGCATATAACCGTTCCCCAAAGTGAATCGAGCGGATTCTTCATCATAGTCGTTCTCCCGATGATCAGGGCCGCAGCGGCGCGCCCCGCGGTATTCTCTGTCCAAGCGAGCCTGATTGCAAGCGGCTGCTTCTCCGATCTCGATCCCTATCGAGAGCGCTCGACGCGTGCATGGGCGCCGCCCTCCGCAAAGGTGATATCGAGGAGCTCGCCGGCAGCAAGACTCCCGCCGCGCAGCACGATCCGGCCCGAGCCGTCCCGCACGACGCTGTAGCCGCGCTCCAGCACGGCCGCAGGATCCAGGTGCGACAGGTTGGCGATCCGACGGGCGCAAGCCGAGCCCGCGCGCTCGAGCGTTGCATGCGTTGCAGCACGCAGCCGCGCGGCCAACTGCAGCGAGGTCGCCAGAAGCTTGTCGGTATTGGGAAGCCTTGACTGGGCCCGCTGCAAAAGCCGGACGACCTCCCAGCGCCGCTCGGGCGAGATTCGCCCGGCGGCTTGCCCGAGTCTCAAGCGCAATTGGCCGAGCAGTTCGCCCTGAGCCCGCAGCCTCGCGTCGGGGTGAACCAGCCTGCGCGCAAACTGATCGACGTGCAGCATGCGTCTCTCGAGCTCCTGGCGGAAGCGCAGCGCGAGGCTTGCCGTCAGCCTGGAAATGCCCTCGAGCAGCCCTGCGCGTTCGGGACTGACCAGCTCGGCTGCGGCGGTCGGCGTGGCTGCGCGCCGGTCGGCTACGAAGTCGGCGATCGTGAAGTCGGTTTCGTGGCCGATTCCGGTCACGACCGGAATCGGGCATGCGCGAATCGCCCGCGCCACGATCTCTTCGTTGAAAGCCCACAAGTCCTCGATGCTACCGCCGCCGCGCACCAGCAATATGACATCGCACCCGCCGACCCGGGCGGCGATTCTAAGCGCGGAGGCGATCTTCTCAGCCGCCCCTTCACCCTGGACTTGCACGGGAAACACGACCACTTCAATCGACGGGTTACGCCGAGCTAGCGTCGTCAATACGTCCCGAAGCGCCGCCGCCTCCCGCGAGGTGATCACGCCGATCGCGCGCGGCAAGGAGGGCAGGGCTCGTTTCGTTTCGGATTTGAACAAGCCCTCTTTTTCGAGTTTGTCACGGAGCCTCAGGAAAGCCTCGAACAGGGCGCCGAGCCCCGCGCGCCGCATGGTTTCGATATTGAGCTGGAATTCGCCGCGCGGCTCGTAAAAACTGACGAGCGCCTGCACCTCGACTTGCATGCCGTCGCGCGGCGCCCACTCCAGATTCTGTTGGCGCTGCCGGAACATGACGCAGCGCACCTGGGCGTGCTCGTCCTTCAGAACGAAATAGGCGTGTCCCGACTTGGCCGCGGTGAAGTTGGATATCTCGCCGGCGACCCAAAGCAGCGGATAGCGACGCTCGAGCAAATCCCGGACGCTACGAGCGAGGGCTGAAACGGTGAGAATTTCCGAGGGGGAATGCGTGGAAACCCGCACCAGTCCTTGTTCTCCGGGCATGGACCGATTGTAACCTATCCACAACGGGCGCCCGCCGCTGCAGCCCCCCTATGAGCGGATCAGACAATGGCCGAAAACCTCCTTGTAACTCTATGAGCAGCAAAGTGAAAAATGGAAGTTCAAGTTTTCATCAGCAGTAAGAAAACCCTTTTGCGCGATTCACTTACGCGCGCTATTTGACGGGTATGCACAACCTTATCCACAGTATTTGTGGATAAAGATTCAGGCCGTTTGCTCGCTTGGCGTGCGCGGCAAGCAGCGCTCCGCCTTCTGGAATTTTTTGAGTGCAAGAGGCGCATTCTCTTGAATTCTTTGCCTTGCCGAATCTGCAGTCGCACGCTAAAGTGTCCGCGCTTTTTGTCTCACTCGGAGAACGCAGTTGTTTGCCATCATCCATGCTGCCGGCTGGCCGATTTATTTCCTGCTCGCCGTGTCGGTTATCGCGGTAGCGCTCATCATCGAAAGGTTCATGATCCTTCGTAAGGAGAAGATCATTCCGGGCGGCCTGCTTGAGAAGGTGCTCGCTGCATACCAGAAGCAAGGAGTGAGTGAGGACATGCTTGAAAAGCTCTCGCAGGATTCTCCGCTCGGCCGGGTACTGGCTTCGGGTCTTCGCAACTACAGGAGTTCGCGCGACGTCATGAAGGACGCGATCGAGGAGGCCGGCAGTGCAGTGGCACACGAACTGGAGCGCTTTTTGACAACGCTCGGGACCATCGCCACGATCAGCCCGCTGATGGGCTTGTTCGGCACCGTCGTCGGCATGATCGAGATCTTCGGCTCGCAATCGCCCACCGGATCCAACCCCCAGGAACTGGCCCACGGCATTTCCGTGGCGCTGTATAACACGGGATTCGGCCTGGTGATCGCCATTCCAGCCATGATTTTCTTCCGCCACTTCCGCGGCAGGGTCGAAGGTTTCGTGGTCGAGATGGAGCAACAAGCAGCGAAGCTGGTCGACGTGGTCCACGGAGAACGTTTCGAATTCGAGCCGCCGCCCCACACTCAGGTATGAGGTTCGCCCGCACGCAGAAGGAAGATCCGGAAATCAACCTGATTCCGATGATCGACGTGCTGCTCGTGATCATCATCTTCCTGATGTTGACTACGACCTATTCCAGATTCGCCGAGCTGAAGATCAACCTGCCGAGCGCCAACGCGGAAAAGAAGCTGGAGCGATCCAACGAGATCAACGTAGTGATCAGCGCCAACGGCCAATACCTGCTGCAGCGCAAGCCGGTCCAGTTCCGCAACGTCGCGACCCTCGCGGAAGAACTCCGCCGCGCCGGCGCTGGCATGAAGGAGGCGATCGTGGTGGTCAACGCCGACAACAATGCCAACTATCAGTCGGTGATCCGCGTCATGGACGCGGCGCGCCAGGCGGGCTTTGGCCAGGTCGTGTTCGCGGTGGAGCAAGCAACGAAGTAGCGCGCAGCGCGCGTATGGAGGTCGTTCGGCCCACCTCTCTTGACGCTGATTTTGCCGCGCGTCACTGGTATCGGCTGAGCCCGGTGTCGGTGCTGCTGTTTCCGATAAGCCTTGTGTTTCGTCTGCTGGTAGCCCTGCGCCGTCTGCTCTTTCGCGCAGGCGCGCTGCCCTCGGTGCGACTTCACGTTCCGGTGATCGTCGTCGGAAACCTGACGGTCGGGGGTACAGGGAAAACCCCGCTGATCCTCGCGCTCGCCGAAGCTTTGCGCCGCAAGGGGCTACACCCCGGAATTCTCAGCCGGGGGTATGGCGGGACCGACGCCGGGCCTCGCGCGGTGAGCGCGGGAGAAGATGCCGCGCGGGTTGGCGATGAGCCTTTGGTGCTCGCCGAGCGTTCGGGATGCCCGGTTTGGATCGGCGCAGATCGCGCCGCCGCCGCACGCGCGCTGCTCGCAGCCCATGCTCGCTGCGACGTGATTCTCTGCGACGACGGATTGCAGCATTACCGCTTGCAGCGAGATTTCGAAATCGCGGTCGAGGATGAGCGTGGTTTCGGCAATGGCTTACTGCTTCCGGCCGGTCCTTTGCGTGAGCCGGCCGGTCGCCGCGTGGACGCGACGGTGGTGAACGGCGCCGAGCCGAGGCCGGGCGCGTTTCGCATGCGGCTCACACCGGCGGGTCTGTACCGAGTTGATGCGCATGCGGCCCCTTTGATGCAGTCCGAACTTTCCGGAAAGAAGCTGCACGCGGTCGCCGGAATCGGCAATCCCGAGCGGTTTTTCGCAGGGCTTTCGCGCATGGGCCTCGCGTTCTCGGCCCATCCGTTTCCGGATCACCACGCGTTTCGGGCTGCAGACCTCGAGTTCGCCGATTGTGATTTCGTGCTGATGACCGAAAAGGATGCGGTAAAATGCCGCGACTTCGGCCGACGCGACCTGATTGCGGTGCGCGTCGGTGCCGAAATCGATCCTTCGTTGACGGAACTCATTCTGGAACGAATTCATGGACGCGCGACTTCTTGACATTCTCGTCTGCCCGATCTGCAAGGGGCCGCTCGTCTATCGCAGGGCGCAGGGCGAGTTCATCTGCAAAGCCGACCGCCTCGCGTTCCCGATTCGGGACGATATTCCGGTGATGCTCGAGGAGGAGGCGAGAAAGCTGCCCCCTGAGGAAGAAGTGAACGAGTGAACGGGGAGGCGACCGCCTAAGATCCTTCGCATGTCCTTCACCGCCATTATCCCGGCGCGATTCGCATCCAGCCGGTTTCCTGGAAAGGCGCTCGCCGATATTGGAGGCAGGCCCATGGTCGTGCGAGTCGCCGATCGGGCGCGAGAAAGCGGCGCGCGGGGCGTATACGTGGCCACCGACCACCGCGACATCGCGGCAGCGGTAGAACGGTACGGCCATCAGGCCGTAATGACCCGCGGCGACCATGCCACGGGCACTGACCGGATCGCGGAGGTTGTAGAGCGCCTCGGGCTTGCGGCGGACAGCCTGGTCGTAAACGTCCAGGGCGACGAGCCGATGATCGAACCGGGCCTCATACGTGCAGTAGCGACCCTGCTTGCGGACACGCCGGAGGCGGCCATGGCCACCGCCTGCCACCCCATCCGGGACGTGGGCGAGCTGTTCAATCCCAACGTCGTCAAAGTCGTACTGGACCATGCCGGATTAGCGCGCTATTTCAGCCGGGCCCCGGTGCCTTTTGCGCGCGACGCGTTCGCGGACGCGCACGATCCGTCGAAACCTGCCTTGGCCTCTGCGCGAACGCTGCCGGCCGGCCTGCCTTGCTACCGACATATCGGCATCTATGCCTATCGCGCCGATTTCCTGCGTGCCTATCCGCGGCTCGAACGCTCGCAGCTTGAAAAATTCGAAGCGCTCGAGCAGCTGCGGGCACTTTGGCACGGCTATGCGATCGCCGTCGCAGTGCGACAAGACGCGCCGCTCACTGGCGTCGACACGGCCGAAGACCTGGAACGCGCACGGGCGCTGTTTGACCGCACGGATCATAGACGGTAAGTTCAGAGTGCTCTCGTGAGGCTGATCCTCCTGGGACCACCGGGCGCCGGTAAGGGCACCCAGGCGGGCTTCATCAGGGAACACTTCCGCATTCCGCAAATTTCAACGGGGGACATGTTGCGCGCCGCGGTAAAAGCGGGCACGCCGCTCGGTCTTGCGGCAAAGAAGGTCATGGACGCGGGGCAGCTCGTTTCCGACGACATCATCATCGGTCTGGTGAAGGAACGGCTGAAGCATCTGGATTGCAAGAACGGCTACCTGTTCGACGGCTTTCCGCGCACCATCCCCCAGGCGGAAGCGATGCGCGAATCCGGGGTCGATCTCGACTTTGTGCTCGAGATCGACGTAGCCGAAGATGAGATCATTCAACGGATGAGCGGGCGCTGGGTACATCCCGGCTCGGGGCGCGTCTACCATGTCAAATTCAATCCGCCGAAGACAGCGGGTAAGGACGACGTTACGGGTGAGCCGCTGATTCAGCGCGACGACGACAGGGAGGAGACGGTTAGGAAGCGGCTCGAGGTCTACCGGAAGCAGACGCGGCCGCTCGTCGACTACTATTCGAATTGGGCCGCGCAGGGTGACCCGCGTGCGCCGAAGTATCGGCAAATCTCGGGTGTCGGCTCGGTCGCGGAGATTCGCGATCGGGTGTTTGCCGCGCTCAAGTAACGCACGCGCCGCCATGAAGCCAAAAAATGCGTTCTATGCTCAATCAGGCGGGGTGACCGCCGTCATCAACGCGAGTGCCGCGGGCGTGATCGAGACCGCGCGCAAGCACAGAAACCGCATCGGCAAGGTCTACGCCGGCCGCGACGGCATCATCGGCGCGCTCACCGAGGACCTGATCGACACCAGCCGCGAACCCGCATCGGCGATCTCCAGGCTCAAGACCACGCCGGGCGGTGCGTTCGGCTCATGCCGCTATAAGCTGAAAGGTATCGATGAAAACCGGGCACATTACGAACGCCTGATCGAGGTATTCCGGGCTCACGACATCGGCTACTTCTTCTACAACGGCGGCAACGATTCCGCGGACACCGCCTGGAAGATCTCGCAAGTCGGCGAAAAACTTGGATACCCGCTCATCTGCGTAGGCATTCCCAAAACCGTCGACAACGATCTTGCGATCACCGATAACTGCCCGGGCTTCGGGTCGGTCGCGAAATACGTCGCGACCTCGATCCGCGAAGCGGGTTTCGACGTCGCCTCGATGTCGAAGACCTCCACACGGGTCTTCGTCATGGAGGTGATGGGCCGGCACGCGGGGTGGATCACCGCCGCCTGCGGCCTCGCTGCCGACCGGGAAGGCGACGCACCGCAAATACTCCTTTTCCCCGAGATCCAGTTCGACGAGGAGAAATTTCTTGACCGGGTCAAGAAAGTCGTGGAACGAGACGGGTACTGCGCGATCGCCGTGTCGGAGGGCCTGCGCAACAGGGAGGGGAAATTTCTCTCCGAAACCGGTCTGAAGGACGCCTTCGGCCATTCGCAACTGGGCGGCGCGGGCGAGATCGTCGCGAAGCTCGTCAAGGACCGTCTCAAATACAAATATCACTGGGCGCTCGCCGACTACCTGCAGCGCTCCGCCCGCCATATCGCATCCAGAGTGGACGTCGAACAATCCTACAAGCTCGGCGCGGCCGCGGTGAAGCTCGCCCTTGCCGGCAGGAATGCGGTAATGCCGATCATCGAGCGTGTCTCGAACAAGCCCTATCGCTGGCGCATCGCCGTGGCGAATCTCTCCGACATCGCCAACAAGGAAAAGATGATGCCGCGCGATTTCATCACCGAGGACGGGTTCCACATCACGCCCAAATGCCGCACCTATCTCTCGCCGCTGATCCAGGGCGAGGCCCCGCCGCCATACAAAAACGGATTGCCCGATTACGTGAAGCTGAAGAACACACCTGTTCCGAAGAAGCTTCCCGCCTTCGGGCTTTAGCTTCTTCGCTGCTGCTATAATTCCGCGCCTTTCATCGATTCGGGCCCGGGACAAGGGCCTCATTCAGGGGAGAAATTTATGAGCGGAGGTCTCTGGCTAGCCTTCATCTGCGGCGCGGCGGCACTTGCCTACGGGGGCTGGCAAATATCCTGGATCCTGCAGCAACCGACCGGCAACGATCGCATGCGCGAGATCGCGCAGGCCATTCAGACAGGCGCCATGGCCTACCTGAACCGCCAGTACACGACCATCGGCGTCGTCGGCGTGATCCTGTTCCTGGTCATCGGCCTCGTTCCAGGTCTCGGTTGGGCGACCGCTTGGGGATTCGCGGTCGGTGCGATCCTGTCGGGCGCGACCGGCTATATCGGAATGAATATCTCGGTTCGCGCCAACGTGCGTACCGCTGAGGCTGCACGGGTCGGGCTCAACGAAGCGTTGACGCTTGCTTTTCGCGGGGGCGCGATCACGGGCCTCCTCGTCGTGGGCCTCGGCTTGCTCGGCGTCGCGGGCTATTACGCGATCATGGCGACTTCAGCGGCGCCCGGTGCCGCGTACAGTGACGTCATCAAGCCGCTCGTGGGCCTTGGATTCGGCGGATCGCTGATTTCGATCTTCGCTCGGCTCGGCGGCGGCATCTTCACCAAGGGGGCCGACGTCGGCGCGGACCTGGTCGGCAAGGTCGAAGCGGGTATTCCCGAAGACGACCCGCGCAATCCCGCGGTGATCGCCGACAACGTCGGCGACAACGTCGGCGACTGCGCTGGCATGGCGGCTGACTTGTTTGAAACCTACGCCGTGACCACGGTTGCCACCATGCTGCTCGGGGCGCTGCTGTTCAAGGGTGCGGATGCCATCGCGGCTGTGGAACTGCC
>DATHHZ010000102.1:0-8618 GCA_035316965.1 Burkholderiales bacterium
CCGCCGACATCGGAATCGGATTTCTCAACGGGCTGCTCGGCGGACTGACCGGCCTCGTCGGGATCGTCGTGGTGATCTGGTGCCAATTGCGCGGCTGGCCGAAGGACGTGCAGCGCGCGGTCTTCCAGCCGGTCATCATCACGACGAGTGCCATGACCGCGGTCTGGCTGGGTGCGAGCGGCGCGGTCACCGCCGATACGGTGAAGCTGTTTCTGCTCGGCTTGCCGATGCTGCTGGCCGGCACCTGGCTCGGAATGAAACTTTACGGACGGCTCGACGAAGCGAGCTTTCGCAAGATCGTCCTGATTCTGTTGTTGCTCTCGGGAATCTTTCTGGTCGTCCCCGTATCGGTTTTCAGATGAATGGCTCGACGGGAGGCCGGCCTCAGCGCCCCCGCGTGAAAGGAAAACCCCGGCGGCGGTACTGGATTGCGAGCCAACCCCCGAGCATGCCGCCCAGATGGGCGAAATGCGCCACGCCTGCCGCCGTGCCGGTCACCCCGAACAAGAGCTCGAGCCCGCCGAAAAGGATGACGAAGAAGCGCGCCTGCATGGGGATCGGCGGGAAGATCAGGATGACCATGCGCCGCGGGAAATACACGCCGAAGGCGAGCAGCAATCCGTAAAGTCCGCCGGAGGCGCCCAGGGTCGGGATGGGTGGCCCGCCTGCGATCTGGGTGAACACCAGCTGGGTGATCGCGGCGCTGACCAGGCAGGTAAGGTAGTACGCGAGAAAATAGCGCGAGCCGAACAGCCGTTCGATGTCGCTCCCGAACATGTACAGCCCGAGCATGTTGAAAAAAATGTGCGTGATGCCGCCGTGCAGGAAACCGTAGGTGAGGAGCTGCCAGATCGCGAATCCGTGCCCGGGAGGCCACAACGCGAACCATTCCTCGAGCAACCCACCGCTCATGGACTGCAGCAGGAACACGGCCACGTTGGCGATGAGCAGCGTCTGAGTGACGGGCGGCATGGAAGCGGAGATTCGGGGGAAAGCGGCGCGGATCTACAAGGCGTATTTGACGAGGATCCGGGCGATGCGCGATTTTTCTCCGCTCCAGTTCGCGAATCCCTGGCAGATCTCCTTGCCGCCGTCGCCGACGGGGCGCTCCGTGAATTTGTCCGCGAAGCGCGCCTGCCCCGCGTCCTGCCCGGCCTGCACCCGGGCGTCCTCCCACGGCTGCTTGGAATTCGCAGCGCGCACGTAGAGCAGCACTTCCCTGACCGTCGCCGACGCCGGCACTCTTGCGCAGATCGCGATCCGCAGCGCGCTCTGCTCGGTGCATTCCTGCTTCGCTCCGGGTGCGCCTTCGGGCTTGCACGCCCCGACCACGACGCTCGCGCTCGCGCCTTCCTCGCCGAGGCGTGAGGCGTCCGCGCGCTGGACCTCGGTTTCGATCTGCCTGCGCTCGTTCATGCGGGCCCGCTCCAGGCGCGTCGCGGTCGCGTTGATCTCGGAGAGCTTGGACTGGAGATCGTCGCGCAGAGAATCCCGGTCGCCTTCGCGCAGCGACACGAAGTATTGCGAAAGCGAAAACCCGCCCACCGCCGCAGCGACCAGCAGGGCGAAGACCACGATCACGGGCCCGCGCCGGGTCTTCTTCGTGATCGGCTGGCCGCGCTCGCGCTCCTTCATTTCCCTGCGCCAGGAAATGCGAAGTTGAACGAGTGCGCCCGCTACCGTGGCGAGGGCGCCGATCAACGCGGCGGTCAGCGGTTCGGAAACGTTCGGAAAATCCATGGGCGGATGATACGAGATCGGGTCACGGAAGAAAATGGCGCGTCCGGAGCGAGGAGAAATGCGATCATTGCCAGCTCTGCGACCTTGTGCTAAAAGGCCTCATGGAAATTGAAGGTCTCGCAGAAATCGGGTAAGAGGAGAGGGTTTTGTTCATCATGCGGGTGGGTGGTCTGGCAATGATCGTGGCGGTGGCGGCTATCCTGCTGGCGGCTTCCGCGTCTGCGCAGTCTCTCGATTACGAGTTTTTCAAGACGCGCGTCGAGCCCATCTTCCTCAAGAAGAAGCCCGGGCACACCCGCTGCTACGTCTGCCACGCGGAAAGCAACAACGCGTTCCGCCTCGAGAAGCTCCCGCCGGGAGCCAAGTTCTGGACCGAGGAACAGTCGCGCCGCAACTTCGAGACGGTCTCCAGACTGGTGGTCCCCGGCAATTTCGCCGCGAGCCGCCTTCTGTTCATGCCCCTCGCGCCCGAGGCGGGCGGCGCCGCTTTTCACAACGGCGGCAGGCAATTCGCTTCCAAGGACGACTCGGACTGGAAAACGCTAGCCCAGTGGGCCAACGGGCAGAGCAGGTAGTTCCCGAGAGCCCTCCGAAGAAAAGCAGAACGGCGGTCTCCGCCCGAAGCGGTCGGCCGCCGTTCCCGTTTCCGACAGGTCTAGCGCAGCGCCAGCGTGTTGATGCGCTTCGGCACCTCGCCGACCGGGATGTTCGCGACCACCTTCATCGCCTTGGTGTCGATCGCGGACACCGACCTGATCGCGGAGTTGGTGACGTAGAGAAGCCTGCCGTCGGGCGTGAAGGTCGCCCAGTTCGGCAGCGCGCCGATCGCAGCGCGCCCCGGCAGCTTGAGCTCTGGGAGCGCGACGTGCCCCAGCAGCTTGAGTTCGGGCAGCGAGTAGACGAAGACTGCGTTGGCGAACACGCTGGTTACCCAGAGCGTCTTGTTGTCCGGGGCGACTGCCATGCCGTGCGAGGGTGTTTCCCTGCGTCCCTCAGCCATCCCGTACCCATTGGGCTGGTCGGGAAACTGGATCCGCGCCACTTCTTTGCGTTGCGCGAAATCCACCACGGCAAATCCGCTCAGGTCCGAGAGCTGGATGAAGATGCGCCGGGTCGAACCGTCGGGGGCGGTCTCCATCGTCATGGGGCGCACCCCTTTGTCGAACTTGATGTCCCAAGCCACCTGCTCGGTCTTGAGATCGAGCACGGTCAGGAACTTGTGCCGGACCGAGCCGGCGTAGGCATACTTGCCGTCGGCCGTCACGTAGACGTTGTGCATGCGCCCGTTGAGCGGGACCGTCTTGGCGAGCGTGAGCGACCGGGTGTCAACGATATCGAGCCCGCCCTTGTCTTCCGCTATGCAGATGATGACCCGGGAGCCGTCCCGGGTGACCGCGATGTTGTTGGGGTGGCCGCTCAGGGGCACCTTCTTGACGATCTTGCCGGTCTTGCGGTCCACGACGTCGAGTGTGCTGTCGGCCTCGTTGCTCACGTACACGCGCGTGCCGTCGGGAGCGAAGTCGACGCCGTGGGGCGTCTCGATTCCCTCGATCACCTGCACGACCTTGTTCGTCGCCGGGTCGATGACGTGAATATTGTCGCCGGCGCTGTTGGTGGCGTAGACGCGGACCTCGCCCGCCGATGCGGGCAAAGCCGCCAGCGCCAGCACGATCCACAGACTTCCAAGACCGCCGCAATGGATTCTAAAGAGTGTCGACATGGTGACTCCTCCAATGTTGCGGGTGAGTGTAGGCGCAAGCCGGTTCAGGGGTCAAGGTTCCGAGACCGGGAAACCCAATCCCCTCTCCCGCTTGCGGGAGAGGGCTAGGGTGAGGGGAACTTGAACAGGCGTTGTGGATTGTCGACCAGGATCCTACGCCGGAGGGTTTCCTCTGGCGCCCATTTCCCCAGCAGATTCCACAGCTCGATCGAGCCGACCTTCTCGGCGAAGGAAAGATGCGGGTAGTCGCTCCCCCAGATGACGCGATCGGCCGCCGCCTCGATCAGCGCGCGCGCCATCGGCGCGACGTCGGCGAATCCCTTCGCGACAGACAAGCGATACACGCCGGTGAGCTTCACGTAGCAGCGCCCGCGCCGGACCAGATCGAGGAGCTGCCGGAAGCCCGGCTGTTCCACGCCGTCCATCGCGGGGAACATGCCGAAATGGGCGATCGTGAAATCGACGTCGAGCTTGTTCAAGACGGGCATCAGCTCGCTCGTCAGCCATCCGGGCGTCAAGAAATCGAGCTGCCAGCCGATTCCCGCGCAGCGCGCGCGCAAGCGCTCGATGCGAGGCAGGAGCTTCGCCGCGAACCCCGCCTCGAAGGGCTTCACCGGCGACACGTTGATGCGCACGCCGCGCACGCCCAGAGAGTCCAGGCGCTCGAGCTCCGCGTCGGGTGCGTTCTCGTCAATGTCGACGATACCGCGGCATTTCGCCGCGCCAATCTTGCGCATCGCGTCCAGCATGCAGCGGTTGTCGCGGCCGTAGGCGGAAGGCTGCACGAAGACGAAACGCCCGATCCCGAGTTTCCCAGCGAGCGCGAGAAAGTCTTCGACCGGCGCCACCGGCGGCGCGTAGCGCAGGTCGACTTGGTTGTAGGGATAGCGTCCGGCCGGGCCGAACACGTGAAAGTGAGCGTCGCAACCCCCGGGCGGCGACTTGAAGTCGGGACGGCCTTCGTGCGATGACATGAGTTCGTCGACGCCTTAGAACTTGTAGTCGATTTCGTGCATGCGCGGCAGGGGCAGCCCGAGCTGGAACGCTTCCTTCGGAAACAAGTCCTCGAGCCTCGGGCGCACACCGCTCAGCACCTGCGCATGGACCCATCCGACCAGCGTGCCGTAGTTTCTCTTGTTCAGCTCGGAGAGCCCGTATTCCCAGGGATCGGGCCCGAGCCGGGCGCGTTCCTCCTCCCAGTAGGTGCGAAACCAGGCGAGCGGCACGTTGCGCGGATTGGCGAGGCGCCGATAGGCGAGCTGCTTCGCCTCTTCGAACGCGAGCACCAGGCTCTCCACCACCCAGGGATGCCGCGCGACGAGCTTCGACGGGATGGTCGTCACGTGCATGATGGGAAAAATCCCGGTGCGCCGGTGGTAGTCCGCCTCGATCTCGCGGTAGTTCGGAAAGAGCCGCGCGACGCGCGGGTCGCCTTCGCCGATCATCCGCGTCACGTTGGGCGCGATCATCGCGTCCACCTCGCCCGCGAGCAGCATCGCCTCGACCCTCTTGCCGCGCGGCGCCCGCTCGATTCTCAGGTCCGCGGGAGCCTGCAGCGATGCGTCGTCCTCGCTTTCGATCACCCAGGTGACAGCCCGGTGCGGCACCTTGTAGTCCTCCTCGAGATGCCCGCGCATCCAGTAATTCGCAGCCGCGCCGAGCGTGCGGCACGCGACGCGCCGGCCGATGAGGTCGGTCGGCCTCTCGATCCCCTTCGACCGGTTGATGTAGATGAAGCCGTGGCGGAACCGCCGGTGCAGAAAAACCGGCAGCGCGGTGAAGTCGTCGCGCCCGTTGTGCTTTTGCACGACGTAGGCGCCGCCGTTGAACTCGTTGACGTCGCAGGCGGAGCCAGCCGCAACCTTGTCGTGGATGTCGCGCGTGCCGGGGTAGTCCGCGACGCGGAGCTCGATGCCTTTGGGCTTGACCGTGCCGTCCTTCAGGGCGCGGACGATCTCGTAGTCGCCGATCATCATCGAGAGCTTCAGCTTTCCCGCCATGGCTATTCCGGCCTGATCCCGACCGCCTTGACGATCCTCGCCGTGTATTCGATATCGCGCCGGATGGTCGCGCTGAGCTCTTCGGGCGTGCTCGTCGCCACCGGAAAGCCGATGTCCTCGGCTTTCGCGCGCACCTCGGGCGAGTTCAGTATCCGCACGATTTCGTCGTGCAGGCGAGCAACGATGGTCCGCGGCATCCTGGCCGGCCCGAAGTAGCCGCCCCAGGTCGACGGCGCTTCGTAGCCCGGCAGCTGCTCCGCCACGGTCGGCACGTTCGGGATGACGTGGTAGCGCTTCGCACCGTTTACCGCGAGGATCTTGATCTTGCCGGAAGCGATGAACGGCGCCGCGGTGGCGAGAATGCTGAATCCCACCTGGATCTCGCCGCCGATGAGGTCGGTGATCACCGGCGGCCCGCCCTTGTAGGGCACGTGCACCCAGTCGATCCCGGTGAGGAGGCGGATCGATTCGCCGGAAAGGTGATGCGTCGTGCCGATCCCCGAAGTGCCGTAGGAAAGTTTTCCGGGATGGCGTTTCGCGTATTCGACGAGATCGCGCATCGACCCGACCGGAAGCGCGGGGCTCGTCACGACGAGGGCCACCGTCTCGAAGGCCTTGGTGATCGGCGTGAAATCCTTGAGAGGATCGAGGCGCGCGCTCTTGGAGAGAAACCGGTTCATCACTAGAGCGCTCGCCGAAGTGAGCATGATGGTGTAGCCGTCGGGCGCGGCGCGCGCCACGCTTTCCGCGCCGATCGCGCCGCCTGCGCCGCTCTGGGTCTCGACCACGACCGGCTGGCCCAACGCGCCGGTCAAGCCTTGCGCGACCAGCCGCGCCACGATGTCCGCGCCTCCGGCGACGGTCATGATGGAACGGATCGGTCGCGACGGATAGCCTTGAGCCTGCGCCGCGAGCGGCAGGGCGAGGCAGGCCCACGCGGCGATCGTCGAACACAAACAGCGTTTCTTCACGGCGATCCTCACTCCGCCTTTGCGCCCGAATCGCGGACGATCTTGGCCCACTTCACCGTTTCCGACCTGATGTAAGCGGCGAATTCCTCCGGCGTGCTGCCGACCGGCTCCGCGCCTTGGGCCGATAGACGTTCCACGACGTCGGGCAGATGCAGGATCGCGACGATCTCGCGGTTGAGCCGCGCGACGATGGCGGCCGGCGTTCCCGCGGGCACCACCACTCCGTGCCAGGTGTTCGCCTCGAATCCCGGCAGAGCGATTTCATCGACCGTCGGCAGTTCCGGCGCCGCAGGCGAGCGCTTGGCGCTCGTCACCGCGAGCGCGCGGAGCTTCCCGTCCTTCACGTGCGGGAGCGCGGGCGGCATGGTCGAGAACATGAGCTGCACCTGCCCGCCGAGCAGGTCGGCGAGCGCCGGCGCCGCGCCTTTATACGGCACGTGAACCATCTTGACTCCCGCCATCGAGTTGAACAGCTCGCCCGCCAGATGCGCGGGCGTGCCGTGCCCCGAAGAGGCGAAGTTGATCTCGCCCGGCCTGGCCTTTGCGAGCGCGATCAGCTCCTCGATGGTCGCCGCCCGAAGCGACGGGTGAACGACGAGCACGTTGGGCGTCGACGCCGCGAGCGTCACCGGCGCCAGGTCCTTGATCGGATCGAAGGGCATCTTGCCGAAGAGGCTCGCGTTGATCGCGAGCGGTCCCGCCGAGCCCATCAGCAGCGTGTAGCCGTCGGGTGCGCTTTTTGCGACCATGTCGGTGCCGATGTTGCCGCCCGCGCCCGGCCGGTTGTCGACCACCACCTGCTGTGCGAGGCGCTCGGCGAGCTTCTGCGCGATCGAGCGCGCGATGATGTCGGTGCCGCCGCCCGGCGGGAAGGCCACGACGAAGCGGACAGGCCTGGCGGGATAGGCCTCCGCCGCCGCGGCCGCGTGCAGCGCCGATACCGCGAGCGCAGCCGACAGTGACGCGGCAGCGCGCAGGCTCATGCGCATTTCCCGGTCTTCCGGGTCACCGCTTCTTCGCCGCGGTCTTCTTGCCGTGCTTCGCGAAATATTCGCGCGCGATCCTGAATCCGCCCAGCGCCGCCGGATACCCGCAGTAGATGGCCGAGTGCAGCAGAATCTCGCCGATCTCCCTCTTCGTCACGCCGTTGCGGATGGCGCCGTCGAGATGGAGTTCCAGTTCCTCGGCTTTGCCCAGCGCGACCAGCATCGCGATATTCAGCATGCTTCGGATCCGGCGCGCCAGCCCCGGGCGAGACCACACCATTCCCCAGGCCGATTTGGTCGCCAGCATCTGCATCGGCATGCTGAACGCGTCGGCGGTCCTGAGCTGCTTCTCGACGTACGCCGCGCCCAGCACCTGCTTGCGTAATTTCAGACCCTGCTCGAATAGCTTGTCTCTCATTGAGATGCCCCCGGAGTTGTCGCCGCGCGGAGCGGGTTTCCGCTGCCGTTTGATTGAGCGTGGCGCTCGCGACAAAAGAATTATCGTTTTTTTGTCCTTTGGACGCTACAATGACGAGCGGGAAATCCTCCGCGGTCCCGCGAGGAAAGCGAAGAAGAAACAGCAGGGAGATCCACCCATGAATGAGCTGCGCGCAGGCCTTTCGGTGAGCGGCGCCTTCTTGCTTGCCGCCCTCCTGGGCGCGGCTCCGCCTGTCCGCGCCCAGGAGGACGCCTCGCGGGCGACCCCGCCGCCCGGCAAGGCGCTGGTGTTCGTTTTTCGGAGCGAGCGCGAAACGGTAGCCGCGCAGGTGCCGGTGTTCGTGAACCTAGCGCGCGTCGGCGACCTTGCGAACGGCACCTTCGCCGTCGCGACCGTCAGCCCCGGAAGGACTTTCCTGCGCGTCGGCGATCAGGCTGTGGCCACGTACACGCTCGAGGTCGCGGCCAACCAAAGTTATTTCGTGCGGGTCGAGGCCGTCCCCGGCGTGAGGCCGGTGCAGACAGAAGTGCGCATAGTGAGCGAAGTCGAAGGTCGCCGCTTCCTCGCGCAAAGTCGCCTCGCCGGGGCCGCGCCTCCGGCGGTCGCCGCACCGCGCGTTCCACCGCCGCCGGCCCCGGTAGCCGCGCCGCGCGTTCCACCGCCGCCGGCCCCGGTAGTCGCACCGCGCGTTCCACCGCCACCGGCCCCGGTAGTCGCCGCACCGCGGGTTGAGCAGCCGCGCCCCCCCGACTGGAAGTTCGC
>DATHHZ010000103.1:0-7657 GCA_035316965.1 Burkholderiales bacterium
GCAGCTGACGCTATAATCCGCCGGAGCGCGTCGAAGCCGGGCTCCCGCGGGGGTGCCGCTCGGCGCGCTTTCTCGTTCGACCTCAACTCACGTGGAACTCCCCAAAAGCTTTGACCCGCACGAGGTCGAGACGCGCTGGTATTCCCTGTGGGAGTCGCGCGGTTATTTCCGCCATTCGTTCGATTCGCAAAAGCCGCCGTACTGTATCCAGCTGCCCCCGCCGAACGTCACCGGCACGCTGCACATGGGGCACGCGTTTCAGCAGACACTCATGGACGCCCTGATCCGGTATCACCGCATGCGCGGCTTCAATGCCAATTGGGTGGTCGGCACCGACCACGCCGGTATCGCCACGCAGATCGTGGTCGAGCGCCAGCTCGAGACCGAAGGCAAGACCCGGCACGATCTCGGGCGCGAGGGCTTCGTCAAGCGCGTGTGGAAGTGGAAGCAGCAATCCGGTTCGACGATCACGCGCCAGATGCGGCGGCTCGGCGCCTCGGCCAATTGGACCTTTGCCGATACCGAGGAACAGAAAGCCGGCTACTTCACCATGGACTCCAGCATGTCGCGCGCCGTGATCGAAGTGTTCGTGCGGCTTCATGAGGAGGGCCTGATCTACCGCGGCAAGCGCCTCGTCAACTGGGATCCGGTACTCGGTACGGCTGTGTCCGACCTCGAAGTGGACAGCGAGGAGGAGGACGGGAGGATCTGGGAGATCCGCTACCCGCTGGAGGATGGCGGCGGCTCGGTGGTCGTCGCCACCACGCGGCCGGAAACGATGCTGGGCGATGTCGCCGTGGCGGTGAACCCGAAAGACGAACGTTACACCAAACTAGTAGGCAAGCGCGTGCAACTTCCCCTCACCGGACGCACGATCCCTGTCATCACTGACGACTACGTCGATCCGGAATTCGGAACCGGCTGCGTGAAGATCACTCCGGCACACGATTTCAACGACTACGCGATCGGACAGCGCCATGGGCTGCCGCAGATCGGCGTGATGACACTCGACGCGAAAATGAACGAAAACGCGCCGAACGCTTATCGTGGCCTGGACAGATTCGAGGCGCGCAAGCGGATCGTCGTCGATCTGAAATCGCAGAACCTGCTGGCGTCGGAGAAGCCCTACAAACTGCGCGTGCCGCGCTCCAGCCGCACAGGTGTCATCGTCGAACCGCTGCTGACCGACCAGTGGTTCGTGAAGATGGACAGCTTGGCGAAACACGGGCTCGCCGTGGTCGCGAGGGGAGACGTGAAGTTTTTTCCCGAGCACTGGATGACCTGGTACAGGCAGTGGCTGGATAAGATCCAGGACTGGTGCATATCGCGCCAGCTGTGGTGGGGTCATCAGATACCGGCTTGGTATGACGATAAGGGCAATATCTACGTAGCTCGGAGCGAGGAAGAGGCGAAGACACGGGCCGCGGCGAAGGGTTATCGGGGCGCACTGAGGCGAGACGACGATGTTCTAGACACGTGGTTTTCCTCGGCACTCGTCCCGTTTACCTCGCTCGGCTGGCCGGAGAAAACACCCGATCTGGAACGTTTCCTCCCCTCATCCGTGCTCATCACCGGCTTCGACATCATTTTCTTCTGGGTCGCTCGGATGATCATGATGACCATGCATTTCACCGGCAAAGTGCCGTTTCGGCATGTGTACATCAATGCCATCGTGCGCGACGCCGAGGGCGACAAGATGTCCAAGTCGAAGGGCAATACGCTCGACCCGCTCGACATCATCGACGGCATCACACTTCCTGAACTGATCGAGAAATCCACCGTGGGCCTGTTTCGCGGCGACCACAAGGGCAGAATTGAGAAATACATCAAGACCCATTATCCGAACGGCATCCCCTCCTTCGGCGCAGACGCGCTGCGGTTTACCCTCACTTCGCTTGCAAGCTTCGCGCAGACCCTCAATTTCGACCTCAACCGCTGCGAGGGCTACCGCAACTTCTGCAACAAGCTGTGGAACGCCGCGCGTTTTGTGCTGATGAACACCGAAGGTAAGGACTGCGGACTGGACGAAAAGGCCCCGGTTGAACTGTCGGCGTGGGACCGGTGGATCGTCAGCATGCTCCAGCGCACCGAAGCCGAGGTCGACACCGCCTTCGCCGATTACCGGTTCGACAACGTCGCGAGCGCGATCTACCGCTTCGTGTGGGACGAGTACTGCGACTGGTATGTTGAAGTAGCGAAGAAGCAGCTGCAGTCCCAAGACGATAAAATGCAACGCGGTACACGCCGGACGCTGGTGCGCGTACTGGAAGCGGCGCTGCGACTCGCGCATCCGATCATTCCGTTCATCACCGAGGAGCTATGGCAGAAGGTTGCGCCCCTTGCTGGTAAAACGGGCGAGACCGTAATGCTCGCGTCCTATCCAAGGTGCCAGCCCGAAAAGATCGATGAGGCAGCTGAGCGCGAGATTGATACTGCTAAGGGCGTTGTCAACGCAGCACGAAATTTGCGCAGCGACCTCAAAACTCAATCCCAGTATAGTGTTCCTCCCTCCTTTTACATTACCGGCACTCCGAGTTCCGCAACAACCAGCGCGTTTTTTGCTCTGGTACGCCAATCCGATTTGAAGATGGTTGAGAAACTTCCCGACTCTGAGTCACCAGTGGCAGTGTTGGGACAACATCGTCTGATGTTACATGTAGAGATGGACCCAGTCGCCGAGCGCGCCCGCCGTCACAAGGAGATCTCGCGTCTCGAAGGCGAGATCGCCAAGGCCAACGCCAAGCTCTCCAATCCGAATTTCGTCGAACGCGCTCCGGCAGCAGTCGTAGCCCAGGAAAAGGAGCGTATTGCGACTTTCCTTGCAACGTTAGAGCAGCTTAAAGTTCAGCTCGACAAGCTCAAACCCTGAGCTCTCCCAAGGCTGCTGCCTCCGTGCATCCCGCGTTGCGCGCTTTCCGCTCGAAGAGCTTCCGGATCTTCTACGCGGGCCAGGGCCTGTCATTGCTCGGGAACTGGATGCAGACGGTGGCCATGAGCTGGCTGGTGTACCGCGTCACCGGCTCGGCGCTTTTGCTCGGTGTGACCGCGGGAGCGCAGCAGCTGCCCATATTGGTCCTGTCCCCGATCGCGGGCGTGTGGGCCGACAGGGTCAATCGCCGGCGCCTGCTGATGCTGATTCAATCACTCGCGTTCGTGCAGGCACTGGCGCTCGCCCTGCTCACTTTCGCCGGCGTGGTTCGCGTTCCCCATCTGATCGCGCTCGCACTTTTCCTCGGGATCATCACCGCGTTCGAGACGCCGACCCGTCAGGCATTCCTTCTGGAGCTGATAGAACACCGGGAGGACCTGCCCAACGCGATCGCCCTGCAATCGATGCTGTTCCAGTCCACGCGCTTCGTCGGACCTTCGGTGGCGGGGCTGGTGCTTGCCGCGCTCGGTGAAGCGTGGTGCTTTCTCGCCAACGCCTTTTTCTATCTGGCCATCATCGCGACCTATGCCGTCGTGCGCGTGAAGCCACGCAAGCTCCCCGACTCGGGTGTCGAGTGGTGGCGCGAGTTGGTGTCGGGATTCACTTATGCCTTCGGCTTTACCGGCACTCGGCGTCTTTTGCTGCTCCTCATGGCGATGGGATTTTTCACCGCGCCTTGGTCGTCTCTGATGCCCATCTTCGCCGCCGAGACATTCAGCGGCGACTCGAGGACGTTCGGCTTTCTCATCGGCGCGGTCGGGCTGGGCGCAATCGCAGGTACCTTTGCGCTTGCTGCGCGCGGTTCCGTGCGCGGGCTCGGCCGGGTAGTCGCGTCGACTACAGTGGTGGCCGGCGTCGCATTGACCGGATTTTCCTTGTCCGGAACCCTCTGGTTGTCGCTCGCGTTCCTCGCGGTCTTCGGCGCCGGGCTCGTCGTCACCGCGGCCTCCATCAATACCATCCTGCAAACCGTCGCGGACGAGGATAAGCGCGCGAGGGTGATCAGCATGTACGTCATGTGTTTCCTCGGTTTTGCGCCTATCGGCAACTTCACCGCAGGTGCGCTCGCCGAAGTGATCGGGGCTCACTGGACTCTATTCGGATGCGGCCTGGTCGTAGCTCTGGCGGGAGGCACATTCGCCTTGGGTCTGAGGAGCTGGGCGCGAGCCGTGAGGCCCGTCTACCTGAAGCAGGGAATCATCCGGGAACCGCGGGTGTAGGCTGCGATCAGGACAGCCGATCGAACCAAAGATCGGTCACTTCTTCTTCATGAAGAAGGTGAAGACCTTGTCGGCTTCTGCGTGCGAGAGCAATTGATTGCCCGTCTGCTTTGCAAAGGCCTGAAAATCCTTTACGGACCCGGGATCGGTTGCAAGGACCCGAAGTACCTGCCCGATCCCCAGCTCCGCCAAGGCTTTCTTGGCACGCAGGATGGGCAGTGGACAATTGAGGCCGCGCACATCCAGATCCTTGTCGAAGGTAGTCATCTCGCTCGCTGACACTCGAAGCGCGGAAACTATATACCAAACCGCATCTCCGATGAAGCCGCGTGGACGTGTGCCGTGCGGATGTCCGCTCCAGGCCGCCGTGACCCCCGGTTGCCTAAACGGTTTGCGATACTTAAACTGGGACGCCGATAGGGGGCACCTTCACCGAGGAGCAGCTTTGGCCAAGGAATCGCCACCACCTGACTCGAAATGGCTGGTATACGTCGCCAGTCTTCCAATGGACGATCCGGCCGCGCGGATGCGGGTGCTGCGCACGCTCGAGTCCATGGGCTGCGCGGTGCTGCGCGAGGGTGTCTACTTGCTGCCGGACAGCCAGGCGAACCGGCTGGGCCTGCGGCGCCTGTCCGAGCACATGAGCCGGATCAGCGGCTCGGCGCATATCCTGCAGGCGACGAATCTAGACGCCCAGCAAGGACAGGCATTCCGGTCCCTCTTTGACCGGGCGGGAAAATACGAGGAGTTGATCAAAGCCGTCGAGGGGCTACGTGCCGGTTTCGGAATTTCCGAGCCCAGTGCGATCGCTCGAGTTCTCAACAAGCAGCGACGTGAATTCGAAGCGATCAGCGCGCTGGATTTTTTTGGTTCGCCAGTAAAGGAGCGGGCTGCACAAGCGCTGCGCGATACCGAAGGCGAGGTACGAAAAAGGATGTTTCCCGATGCTCCCAACTCCGGCCGCCTTACCCAGACGGGGCGCTACTACTTCAAGCGCCTTTGGGCATCCCGCAAACCCCTCCTGGCCGATCGGCTCGCCTCCGCTTGGCTCATCCGGCGTTTCATCGACCCGGAGGCGAGCTTGATGTGGATGGAAAAGACCCAGCAGTGCCCCTCGACTGCGGTCGGGTTCGGTTTCGACGGCGCGACCTTTTCCAACAGCAAGGACAAGGTAACATTCCAAGAGCTGCTCGCGAAGTTTAGCCTGGACAATAACGAGACGCTTACAAGAATCGGCGCGCTCGTGCATTACCTCGATACAGGTGGTGCGCCGGTCGCCGAGGCGGCCGGAGTGGAAACTCTCCTCGAGGGAGCGCGCCGTCGCTGCAACAGCGATGAGGAGCTGTTCACCGAAAGCGAGAAAACGTTCGATCTTCTCTACGAAGCCTACTTCGACGCGTCGGGTAAAGACTCCGTTCCCCGCCATTGATTCTGAAACGCCAGACGCGTTTCAATTTCCCCTAGCTGCTTTTTTCTCTTCTGCCTGCAGCGAGCGCAGATCCCGTAAGCGGGCCTCGACGGCGGAAAGCTGGTAGAAATCACCGTCCCCGCTTTTCTGCGCGAACTGGAGCTGCTCGATTGCGGCCGGCAGCGTTCCCTGCAGAACGTAGGTTTCGGCAAGCGCCTGATGGTGCAACAGGCGCTTGCCTGATGCAGCATAGGATTTGGCTTGCAGGTTGTATATGCGGGCGTCTCGCGGGTAGCTTTTCACCAGCTCCACAAGCCAGGCGAGCGCCGCCTGGTGCTGTCCCATCCCCTGCAGTGCATCCACATAGGCGTAGTGAAGCGGCCGATAATTGGGAGCGCGAGCGAGGGCCGCGCGCAGCACGTCGCGAGCTCCCGCCGGATCACCGGCGCCGAGGCGCACCCGTGCCATCAGGAGTTCCACCATGGGGTGGGTCCCGAGGAGTTTGCGCACTGTTTCGATTTCGGATGCGGCGCGGGAAAAATCGCGTGCCCTTGCCAGAGCGCTGGCCAGGCCGTAGCGCGCACCGGCCTCCTCGGCATAGCGGTGCTCGCGCACCAGCTCATCGAAATGCGCGACGGCCTCGCGCGGCAGCCCCTGTTCAGCGCGGAGCTTCGCTCGCGCGAGATGAAATTCGATGCTATCGGGCGCTTGCTTGTACACCGCCGTCTGGGCGCGATTCTGCATATCGGCAATGCGCTCGCTGGTAAGCGGGTGCGTGCGCAGATAGGCCGGCGCGTTGTTCTCATACAGCCGAGTCGCTTTCTGCATGCGTTCGAAGAACGAGCCCATGCCGCCGACATCGAAGCCGGCCTGCTGGAGAAATTGAAAGCCGATTCTGTCGGCCTCGCGCTCGAAATCACGAGTGTAATTGAGCTGCGATTGAATGCTGCTCGCTCCTGCACCGGCGATAACCGCCTGCGCCAAATCGGGACGGGAGCGCGCAGCCAGAATGCCCAGAACCACCGCCACAAGAGTGGGAATCGACATCTGTTCCTGTTTTCCCAGCAGGCGGGCGATGTGGTGCTGGGTCACGTGAGCCACCTCGTGCGCTAGCACGCCGGCGAGTTCGGACTCCGTCTGCGCCGCGAGCAGCAGGCCGGTGTGCACCCCCACAAATCCCCCGGGCATCGCAAAAGCATTGATGGTGTTGTCACGCACCATGAAGAACTCGAAGTCCTGACGCGCCTCGGGGCTCGCGGCCACAATGCGCCGTCCGATCTCGTTCACGTACTCTGTAAGCTCCGGATCGTCGAGAAAGCTCGGTTCGCGCAAGCGAATTTCCCGCATCGCCTGCTCGCCGATCTTGCGTTCGAGGTAAGGCGGCAGCAGCGCACCGGATGTGTCACCCAGCTCCGGCAGGGTCTGCGCCTGTGCCTGCGGAACCAACAAGGCGAGACCCAGGCAGACGGCGGGGATTCTCATGGATAATATGATACCGCTCCCCGGGTTGGGTTCCCGGACGCGTCGCATTACGGTCTGCGTGTCGCTCGGAGGCAGGAATGAATCGGTCAAGAAAATTGAGCCATTTCGATGGGTCCGGGCAGGCCCATATGGTGAACGTCGGAGACAAGCCCGAAACGCATCGCGTCGCGCGCGCCAGCGGCACGATCCGCATGGCGCCCCCGACCCTGAAGCTTGTCCTCGCGGGCCGCGCCGAGAAAGGCGACGTTCTCGGAGTGGCCCGGGTCGCCGCGATTCAGGCGGCGAAGCGAACAGGCGAGCTGATCCCTTTGTGCCATTCCCTCGGGCTTACACGAGTGGCAGCAGAGTTCACCGCGGAGAAGCGCCGGCCTGCGATTCGCCTAGTGGTGACCGTCGAGACGATCGGACGCACTGGAGTGGAGATGGAGGCGCTGGCAGCGGTGAGCGTAGGACTTCTCACGATCTACGATATGTGCAAAGCGGTGGACCGCTCCATGATTATCGAGGACATTAAGTTGCTCGAAAAAGCCGGCGGCCGCTCCGGGCACTTTCGCAGGCCGCAAGCGTGATCCCCGTCCGCACAATTCGCGCGGCCTAATCACTGCCCGCTTTAGCGCG
>DATHHZ010000104.1:0-4558 GCA_035316965.1 Burkholderiales bacterium
CCTCATTGAATATCGATCTGCATTGCCACTCGACCGCTTCCGACGGTCTGCTCAAACCCGGGGAGCTCGTCGCGCGGGCCGCGGCGAACGGCGTGGAGATTCTCTCCCTGACCGATCACGACGGCGTGTCGGGGCTCGCCGAGGCGCGCGCCAAGGCCGAATCGGAAGGAGTTCGCTTCGTCGATGGCGTCGAGATTTCGGTGACCTGGGAAGGGACCACGGTTCACATCGTCGGGCTGCAGATCGACCCGGAAGCCCCGGTCTTGCGGTCCGGGCTCGAATCGATCCGGGAAGGCCGGGCAAGGCGGGCAGAGAAAATGGGCGAGGCGCTCGAAGCCGCCGGCATCCCCGACAGCCTGGCGGGGGCGAAGACTTACGCCGACAACCCGAGCCTCATCAGCCGCTCGCACTTCGCGCGTCACCTGGTGAAGACGGGCCGGGCGCCGGACGTAAAGAGCGTGTTCCAGCGCTACCTCGTGAAGGGCAAGCCGGGCTTCGTCCCGCACCAATGGGCCTCTCTAGCGGACGCCGTGAGCTGGATCCGCGCAAGCGGCGGAATCGCCGTCGTCGCGCACCCGGGCCGCTACAACTTTTCCAAGCCCGAGTTGCACGCGTTTCTTGCGCAGTTCAGGGACTGCGGGGGCGCCGGAATCGAGGTCGTGACCGGAAGCCACTCGCCGGAGCAATATCTCGAATTCGCCCGCATTGCGCGCGAATTCGGCCTCGCCGCCTCGCGCGGCTCCGATTATCACGGCAAGGGGGAGAGCAGGACCGATCTCGGCGCGCTGCCGCAGCTGCCCGGCGATCTGAAACCCGTCTGGCATGACTGGTAGGACACGCGGGGCGCCAGGGCGGCTCTGATAAAATGACGCGTTAGAGCGAGCGGGCCGGCCATGGATTTCAATGAGGTCACTAAGATGATCGCGGTTTTCGCCGTGCCGGTCATCTTCGCGATCACTTTGCACGAAGCCGCTCACGGTTATGTCGCCCGCTACTTCGGCGACACGACGGCTTTCATGCTCGGGCGAATCAGCCTCAATCCGGCACGTCACATCGATCTGGTTGGTACCATTTTTCTGCCGGTGGTCATGCTATTCGTATCCGGTGGAAGAATCATGTTCGGATGGGCGAAGCCTGTGCCGGTCAATTTTCATGCCCTGCGACGTCCCAAGCGAGACATGCTTTGGGTGGCTCTTGCCGGCCCGGCGGCAAATCTGGCGATGGCTATCGGGTGGGCTGCCGCTTTCAAGGTAGGAGCGCTGTCAGGGCTCAGACAAAGCGATTTCCTGCTTCAGGTGCCCATTGCGGGTATTGAAGTGAATCTCGTTTTCATGGCGCTGAATCTGTTGCCGATTCTTCCTCTTGATGGGGGTCGGGTTGTCTTTTCCCTGCTTCCCGATCCGCTCGCGTCGAGTTTTTCAAGACTCGAACCATTTGGATTGCCGATTCTCCTTGGACTCGTTGTTGTCAGCTCATACGGATACAACATTCTTGGCATGTTCCTCGATCCGATAATGTCTGTATCAAAATCGGTTATCACGACGATCTTTCAACTGTATCCAATCTAAATGTACGAAGAACGCGTGGTCTCCGGCATGCGCCCCACGGGTGCGATGCATCTGGGGCATTTCCACGGCGCACTCAAGAACTGGGTGAAGCTGCAGAGCGAGTATCCTTGCCTCTACTTCGTCGCCGACTGGCACGCGCTCACCACGCACTATGAAACGCCCGAGGTGATCGAAGAGAGCGTCTGGGACATGGTGATCGACTGGCTGGCGGCCGGCATCGACCCGGCGCAGGCGACGCTGTTCATCCAGTCGCGCATTCCGGAGCACGCCGAGCTGCACACGCTGCTTTCGATGATCACGCCGCTCAGCTGGCTCGAGCGGGTACCGAGCTACAAGGACCAGCAGGAAAAGCTCATCGACCGGGACCTTTCCACCTACGGCTTTCTCGGCTACCCGCTCTTGCAGGCGGCGGACGTGCTCGTGTACCGCGCAAAGTACGTTCCGGTCGGCGAAGACCAGGTCCCGCACGTCGAGATGATGCGCGAGGTCGCACGACGCTTCAACCACATCTACGGCCGCGAGCCCGGATTCGAGGAAAAGGCCAAGGCCGCCGCGAAGAAATTGGGCAGCCGCAAAGCGAAGGTGGTGATGGAGCTGCGCACCAGGTACCAGGAACAGGGCGACGCCGAAGCGCTGGCGGCGGCGCGCGCGCTGCTCGACAAGCAGGGAAATCTGTCGGTCGCCGACCGGGAGCGCCTGTTCGGGTTTCTCGAAGGGGGAGGCCGGATGATCCTGGTCGAGCCTGAAGCCTTGTTGACCGAAGCGTCCAAGCTTCCCGGGGTCGACGGGCAGAAGATGTCGAAATCCTACGACAACACGATTTCACTCCGCGAGGACGCGGAATCGCTCAAGAAAAAGATCCGCACCATGCCGACCGACCCGGCCAGGGTGAAGCGCAGCGATCCGGGCGATCCCGACAAGTGCCCGGTCTGGCAGTTCCACCTGGTCTACAGCGATGAAAAGACCCGGCAGTGGGCGAACCAGGGCTGCCGCACCGCCGGCATCGGCTGCCTCGAATGCAAGCAGCCGGTGATCGATGCGGTGCTCGCGGAGCAAGGCCCCATGCGGGAGCGCGCCCAGAAGTATCTCGACGATCCGACCCTGGTTCGCAACATCGTCGCCGACGGGTGCGAAAAGGCGCGCAAGCTCGCGCGGGAGACCATGCGCGAGGTGCGCGGAGCGATGGGGCTCGCCTACACGTGAGCGAGCCGGTGCAGCGCACCCCCCGGGCACCGGTGCCGCCAACTCCCTTGACGGGTGCGCTCGTGGCCAGCGCGCCGAGCGCGCTCGTAGCAAAAGTGCGCGGCGAACCGTTTACCGATCTGCCGCAGGACCTGTACATCCCGCCCGATGCGCTCGAGGTCTTCTTCGAGACCTTCGAGGGGCCGCTCGACCTGCTGCTCTACCTCATCCGCAAGGCGAACCTCGACATCCTCGACATCCCGATGGCGCGGCTCACCGAGCAATACATGGAGTACGTCGAGGTGATGCGCACGAAGAATCTCGAATTGGCCGCCGAGTACCTGGTGATGGCGGCGATGTTGATGGAAATCAAATCGCGCATGCTCCTCCCGCGCCCGGTGATGCCGGGCGAGGATGGCGCGGACCCGCGCGCCGAACTCGTCCGGCGCCTGCTCGAGTACGAGAAGATGAAGCTCGCCGGGCAGAAGCTCGACGCCCTGCCGCAGCTCGGGCGCGACTTTTTCCCCGTGGAAATCTGGATCGAGCAGACTCTCGCGCAGCGCCTGCCGCAGGTGAGCGTCGTGGACCTTCAGGAAGCGTGGCGCGCCCTCCTCGTGCGTGCGAAGATGACACAGCACCACCGCGTCACCCGCGAAGAGCTTTCGGTGCGCGAGCACATGAGCCTGATTCTGCGCCGGCTGCGGGGCGGCCGCTTCGCCGAGTTCGGCGAGCTGTTCGAACCGGAGCGCGGCGTGCCGGTGCTCATCGTCAATTTCCTCGCGGTGCTTGAGCTGGTGAGGGAAAACCTGCTCGAGGTCACGCAGTCGGAATCCTTCACGCCCATCTACGTGAAGCTGGCCAATGCTCAGTCCGAATGAGGTGAAAATCGTGCTCGAGGCGGCCCTGCTCGCCGCGCAGGAGCCGCTTCCGGTCTCGGAGCTGCGCAAGATGTTCGACGAGGAGATCGGCGCGGACACGGTCCGCCGGCTGCTGGAGGAGCTGCGCGAGGCGTGGAAGGACCGCGGTGTCGAGCTCGCTGCGACCGCGAGCGGCTGGCGCTTCCAGACGCGCCCCTCGTATCAGAAATTCCTCGAGCGTATCCATCCCGAAAAAGCGCCCCGCTACTCGCGCGCCGTGCTCGAGACCCTTGCGATCGTCGCCTATCGACAGCCGGTGACGCGCGGCGACATCGAGGAGGTCCGAGGCGTCACCGTCTCGGCCGAGGTGATAGGACGCCTGGAAGCGCGCGGCTGGGTGGAAGTGATCGGACACAAGGAGGTGCCGGGACGCCCGGCCCTGTACGCGACCACCAAGACTTTCCTCGACGACCTGGGCCTGCGCTCATTGCAGGAATTGCCGCCCCTTGAAGACATCGCCAAGACGCTTGATCTCACGCAGACCCCGCAGCCCGCTCCGCAGCCCGCTTCGCAGCCCGCGCCCGACGAGTCAGCGACCGCGCAATCCAGCGCGGTCTAGGCCCGCGGGGCCTGCCGAGAAGCTTCACAAGGTTCTTGCGCGCTCCGGGTTGGGTTCGCGCCGCGATATGGAAGCTGCGATCGCATCCGGCAGGCTCGTGGTCAACGGAACCCGCGCCGCTTTGGGGCAGCGCGTGGGGTCGCGCGATCGCGTCGCGCTCGACGGTCACCGGGTCTCGTTGCGCTTCGAAGAGCGTGCGCCGCGCCTGCTGATCTACCACAAGCCGGCCGGGGAGCTCGTTACGGCGCGCGATCCGTCGGGCAGGCCGACCGTGTTCGACCATCTGCCGAGAATGCGGGGCGGCCACTGGATCGCGATCGGCCGGCTGGATT
>DATHHZ010000105.1:0-6130 GCA_035316965.1 Burkholderiales bacterium
CGAAGGCCGAGATCGCCACCGTCGAGGCACGGCTGAAAGGCGCCGGCGGCGTGAGCGGGGTGCGTTTCGTGTCCCGGGACGCAGCGCTGGCGGAGCTCAATCGCGTCGCAGGCATGCAAGAGGTGATCGCGAGCCTGCCGCAAAATCCGCTGCCGGATGCGTACGTCGTCACGCTTTCTGGAAGCGATCCTGCGCTCGCGGACCGGCTGGAACTCGAGTTCAAATCGCTCCCGAAAGTCGCCTTCGTACAGGCGGATTCGGCGTGGGTAAGACGCCTCGATGCCTTGTTGCGCCTGGGGCGGACCGCGGTGGTCCTGCTCTCGGCATTGCTCGGCCTTGCTCTCGTGGCGGTGACCTTCAACACCATCCGCCTGCAGATCCTCACTCAGCGCGACGAGATCGAGCTGTGCCGCCTGATCGGCGCAACGCACGCCTACATCCGCCGACCCTTTTTCTATCTCGGGTCACTGCTCGGCCTGTTCGGAGGGATCGCCGCCTTGGCGATCGTGCTTTCCGGGCTCACGGTCCTGAATCGCGATCTGGCGGATCTCGCCTACTTGTACGGCTCCAACATCCGCCTGAGATTCCCCAATCCGAACGAGATGATCTCGGCGCTGCTTGCGGCCGTCGCCCTGGGTTGGCTGGGTGCCTATCTATCAGTGAGTAGACACTTACTCGAAACAGACCGGGACTAGGCTGAATGTGGGCCTGCTTCGGGAAGTACCCTCAAAAGCATCGGATTTCGGGAACCGGGTCCCGCCTTTAGCACTCTAAAACCCAGAGTGCTAAAATCGCCGCTCTGGCAAGAACGCAGGAGGAAATAACAGATGACTCGCACAATGTCACTGCCCATACCCGTAGGAAGCCTGGAAAGCTATATCCAGGCCGTGAATCGTTTTCCGATCCTTTCGTTCGAGGAAGAACGCAACCTCGCGCGCAAATTCAGATCCGAGAATGACGTCGAAGCGGCGCGCCAGCTGGTGCTATCGCACCTTCGCCTGGTGGTCGCCATCGCCCGCGGCTACATGGGTTACGGACTGCCGCAAGGAGACTTGATCCAGGAAGGCAACATCGGCCTGATGAAGGCGGTCAAGCGCTTCGATCCGGAACGCGGGGTACGGCTCGTATCCTTCGCGATCCACTGGATCCGCGCCGAGATCCACGAGTTCGTCCTGCGCAACTGGCGCATGGTGAAGGTCGCCACCACCAAGGCGCAGCGAAAGCTCTTCTTCAACCTTCGCAGCATGAAGCCCTCGCTCGACCCGTTGACGCAAACCCAGATCGGGTCCATGGCCACGCAGCTTCGCGTGAAGCCCGAGGAGGTTGCCGAGATGGAGATGCGGCTCGCAGGCCAGGAGATTTCACTGGAGCCGACAAGCGACGAGGACGAGCCGTATGCGCCGATCGCCTATCTGGCCGACCGCTCGCCGGAGCCCTCGGAGATCGTCGAGACGAAGCAAGACGAAACTCTGCGGGCGCGCGGTCTGGAGGCCGCACTGGCGAGTCTCGATGCGCGCAGCCGCCGCATCATCGAAGCGCGCTGGTTGCGGGAAAAGGACCCGGCAACGCTGCACGAGCTTGCCGCCGAGTTCAAGGTCTCTGCCGAGCGCATCCGCCAGATCGAGGCCAAGGCGCTTGGGAAAATGAAAAGCGTGATCGCGGCGGCATAAGCACGCCGCCGGACGGTCCCTACGAAGCCGCGGCGGGCCCGCGGCTTTTTATTTTCCCCCGAACACGACGTACCGGTTCCGGCCCTGCTGCTTGGCCATATACAGCGCCTGGTCCGCGCGCTGGATCAGGTCCTCGGAGGCACTCTCCTTTTCAGGGATGAGCGAGACGACTCCCTGGCTCAAGGTGACAGTCTGGTCGACTGCCGAGCGCGCGTGCGGGATCGCCAGGCCGTCGATCACGCGGGACACCGCCTGCGCGACATCGACGGCGCCTTCCAGGACGGTCCCCGGCAGGACTATCGCGAACTCCTCTCCGCCGTAGCGGGCGGCGAGGTCGGCCGGACGCCGACCCGCGGAGCTCAGCGCCGCCGCCACCCGTCGCAGGCAATCGTCGCCCGCCTGGTGGCCGTAGCAGTCGTTGAAGGCCTTGAAGTGATCGACATCCGAGAGAATCAGCGACACCGGAGTCTTTTCGCGGGCGGCGCGCCGCACTTCGGTCACCAGGTAGCTGTCGAAGTAGCGCCGGTTGGCGATCCCGGTCAGCCCGTCCTGCCGTGACAGCTTTTCGAGCTCGCGGTTGGCCGAAGCGAGGTCGCGCGACATCTCGAGCTGCTTGGTGCGCATGGATTCGAGTCGCTGCAGCGCCCGGATTTTCGCGTTCAGCACGACGAAGCTCACCGGCTTTACGAGGTAGTCGTCGCCGCCCGCCTCGATGGCGCGATCCAGGTCCTGATCGGCTTCCTTCGAGCTCAGGAAAATGATCGGCACCCACTCGTCGGCGCTGGTCTCGCGCATGTGCTGCGCGGATTCGTATCCGTCCATGACCGGCATCACGACGTCGTTGAGCACGAGGCCCGGCCGGTCCTGCCGGTACATCTGCAGAGCCTCCTTGCCGTCATTCGCCTCGACCACCGTGTGGCCCATGCGCTCGAGCAGGCCCTTGAGCGCGGCTCGGATCGTGGGGGAATCGTCGACGACGAGGATTTTCATCGCTTCCGGGGCACCCTGACTCCGGTTAGGCACCTAAGGATACAACTTATTTCACTCTCGGCTCCGCCTGGATGAGACCGGCGGCTCGATTTCAGCGGGACGCGTTCAACAGGATCCGGACATCGGCTGCGAGGTTGGCTGCGTTGCCGTGGCGCACGAACAGGCGAAGCCGCCCTTGCGGATCGAACACGTAGCTGCCCGCGGTGTGATCCACGGTATAGCCGTCCGGTGCCTTTCCCGGCGACTTCTGATAGAACACCCTGAAGTCTTTTGCGACCCTGGCGGTCGCGGCGGTATCGCCGTAGAGCCCGAGAAAGCTGGGGTCGAACGCCGGAACGTAGTTCGCGAGAAGACTTTGCGTGTCGCGCTCCGGGTCGACGGTGACGAAGAGCACCTGCAGCCGCTTCCCGTCCTCACCGAGTTGATCCTTTACCGCTTTGAGCTCGGCAAGTGTCGTGGGACATACGTCGGGGCAACGCGTATAGCCGAAGAACATCACCACCGCCTTGCCGCGGAAATCGGCAAGAGTGCGCGCCTTGCCCGTGTGGTCGGTGAGCGCAAAATCCCTGCCGTAATCGGCACCCGTGACATCCGTATTCTTGAACGAGGGGCGCGATCCGCTGCAGCCGGCGAGCGTGAATGCGGCGAAGACAAGCCCGACCCATGTGCGCAGGTCAGCGCTCACGCGAAAAGATGATGATCGACGAGCAGCGCGGCGAAGAGCGCCGCGAGATACGCGATCGAATAGCGGAAGGTGCGCCGTGCGAGCGCATCGCTGTAGTTCGCGTAAAGGCGCACTGCGTAACCCAGGAATATTCCGTTCAGAGCGACCGCGGCTGCGAGATAGATCCAGCCGCTCATGCCGTAGGCGAAAGGGAGCAGCGCCGAGGCGAACAGAATCAGCGTGTAGAGCAGCACGTACAGCCGAGTGAAGCGGTGCCCGTGCGTGACCGGCAGCATGGGCAGCCCGGCCTTGGCGAAATCCTCGGTGCGATAAAGCGCGAGCGCCCAGAAATGCGGCGGGGTCCAGGCGAAAATGATCAGGAACAGAAGCAGTGCTTCAGGGGCAACGTCACCGGTGGCGGCGGCCCAGCCGAGCACCGGCGGCATCGCCCCGGAGGCTCCGCCGATCACGATGTTCTGCGGGGTCATGGGCTTGAGCAACACGGTATAGACCACGGCGTAGCCGATGAACGTGCCGAAGGTGAGCCACATGGTGAGCGGATTGACGAGGGCGTACAGCATCCACAGTCCGGTGCCGCCGACTGCGCCGGCGAACGCAAGCGTCTGAAGCGACGTGAGCTCCCCGCGGGGCAGCGGCCTCTCCCGAGTGCGCGTCATGACCGCGTCGATCCTCTGCTCCACCAGGCAGTTCACCGCCGCGGCCGCGCCTGCCACGAGCCAGATACCGATGGTCGCGGCGAGCAGAAGCTTGGGCGGCACCATGCCCGGAACGGCGAGGAACATGCCGATGACCGCGCAGAACACGATCAACGACACCACGCGCGGCTTGGTGAGGCTCAGGAACTGGCGCAGGCGGAAGCCGGCGAGTGTCGAGGCGATTTGCATGTCGGAAATCTTAACACGCTCCGTTGGGCCGTCTTACCCGACCCGCGACACCTCCAGCAGGCGCGCTAGGTCCTTCGTCATCCGCTGCACGTCTGGGTCGCCGGGAAATCGCAGCATCAGGTTGCCCAGAGGATCTACGACATAGATGTGATCGGTCACGCTGTGCGAAGCCGGAAATTCCGCAAGGAACGGGCCTGGCGCGCGTACTGCGCGGATTCCATCGTGATCGCGCAGCAGCCCGGCATCGGGGATTGCCGCATCGGCGAGGAGCCAGACGCGTTCGATGCGTTGTGCGTCCTTCCCTTGCGCGAGGCGCACCTGGCGCATGTAAAGGAGTTTTTTTCCGCAATCTTCGGCGCAGGCGCCGGAATCGATTTGCAGCAGCACCCATCTGCCGCGCAATTGCGAGAGCCGGAACGCGCCGCCGTCCAAGCGCCGAAGTTCGGGGTCGGAGATGGGGCGGGCTTCGATCAGCTCGCCGTAATTCAGCCGCGACTGCGGCTGCCATACGAAGTAGGCGAGCCAGGCTGCGACCGTGGGCGCTGCGCAAAGCGCAAGGATGGCAAACGCGATGCGCCTGCCGCGACGCCGGTCCTCAGTTGCGCCCGGAATCGGCTCGCTTGAAGCTGAGAGCGACATAGAGGACGGCGGCAAGCGCCGCAAACGAATACCACTGCAGCGCGTAGCTGCGGTGTCGATCCACGCCGGTATCGGGACGTTCCCATTCGCGCGCGAGGCCGTCCTGAGCGTCGCTCGTCTGCTCGATCACGAACGGCTGAAGCCCGAGCCCGAGCCGCTTCTCCTCCCGCTCCGGCACCAGGTTCTGGCGCAAAGGACCCGAAGCCCCTTCGGGAGCGAGCTCGATGAAGCGCCGGCTCGGCGTCACCGCGATGCCCTCGATCGTCTGCAGAGTCTCTGGCGTCGGGACCGCGGGCAGCCTGGAGCGCTCGCCGGCCGCGATCCAGCCGCGGTTGACGAGGACGTGGAGCTCGCCGCCTTCGAGCTTCAGCGGTGTCAGCACGTGATAGCCGGCAGCACCGTGCAGCACCTTGTTGTCGAGGAGGAGCGCGGCGCGCGCGACGAAACGGCCGCGCGCGCTGACGCGCCGGCGATCGAAGGCGGACGCATCCAGTCGCACCGGAGGCACCGAAAGCACCGGACCCTTGGCCGCTTCGTCGAGCCGGCGGCCGAGCTCGAGTTTTTCCTCCGCGCGCCGCGTCTGCCAGTTGCCGAGCGAAATGGCGAGCGCGATGAAAACCGCCGCCGCGATGCTCGATGCGACCCCCGGACGGAATGCTCGTCCACCGATGCGGATTCCCGTCATGATTTCACGAGGAGTACACTCGGCGCAGAAGGTTCCCGCCGCCGCGCCGTGAAAATCGTCGTCATCCTCTTGTTCGTCGCCATCCTGGCGAGCCTGGGCTCGGCGCTGGTTTTTCTGGTGACCGACCGCGGCCAGTCCAAGCGCACGGTGAAGGCGCTCGCGCTGCGCGTCGGATTGTCGCTGACGCTGTTCCTGTTGCTCATGGCCGGCTATTACTTCGGCCTCATTCCGGGCAAGATCAGCTGAGGCAAGAAACGCCCGCGTGGAGGCCCGCCTATAGCCAGTACACGAAAATGAACAGGCCCAGCCACACGACGTCGACGAAGTGCCAGTACCACGCGACCGCTTCGAACGCGAAATGGTTTTCGGGCTTGAAGTGACCGGCGAGACAACGGGCGAGAATCACGCTCAGCATGAGCGTGCCGAGGGTCACGTGGAATCCGTGGAAGCCGGTGAGCATGAAGAACGTCGACCCGTAGATCCCGGTCGAGAGCTTCAGGTTGAGATCGGAATAGGCGTGGCCGTATTCATAGGCCTGGAAAAAAAGGAAGGTGACACCTAGCGCTACCGTGAAGAA
>DATHHZ010000106.1:0-2896 GCA_035316965.1 Burkholderiales bacterium
CCACTTGGCAAAGTGCGCACCGAGCCCGAAATAGTCCTCGAGCCGGCCACGCAGGCCGTCCAGTCCCTCGGTCACCTTTTCTCCGGGAGAGAGCGCGAGGTCGTGCGTGCCCTTGTCCACCTTGATCCCGGGGATGACACCCTTTTTCTCGAGGTATCTCGGGAACGGCTCGTTCCCCGATACCGTGCTTTGGCGGAGGGTTTCGTCGAACAGGATCACCCCGCTTACGAATTCCTCGATGCTTTTGGTAGTGAACAGCAAATCGCGGTAGGCACGGCGGTTAGCCTCCGTGCACTCGACTCCAACCGACTTGAATCGCTTCTCGCATGTGCCGCTGGACTCGTCGGCTGCGAGCAGCCCTTTGCCTCTTGCGACCATGGCTGCGGCGGTTTTGGAAAGGAGATTTCGGTCCATGAGACAGTCCTGTTGCTGGAAGGGGAACCCGGGAGTTGGCAATTTTACCTTCCCGGCCCCGGCACCGCCAAATGGCGTGGCCCTGCTTGGAATGCTAACAGGCTGTCTGGTGCCGCATGCGGCAGGTCGCGAGTACTTCGTCCGGATCCCGCCGCCACCAGTTGCCCGAAGACAGGATCTCGACCTCGTGGAAACCGCGGTACCCGGCCTCCTCCATCCACGTACGCATGAGCGGAAGATCGATCACGCCATCGCCCATCATTCCCCTGTCGGTGAGCAGATCGGTAGTGGGCACCAGCCAGTCGCAGATATGGAAGGCGAGCAGGCGCTTGTCACCGGCGCGCTCGATTTGAGTCCGGAGCGAGGGGTCCCACCAGACGTGGTAAGCGTCCACCACGACACCGAGCGCGCCGCTTCCATTGCGGTCCAGCTCGTCGCACAGATCGAGCGCCTGAGCGAGGGTGTTCACGCAGGCCCGGTCGGCGCAGTACATCGGGTGCAACGGCTCGATCGCGAGCGGGACGCCCGCTGAGCGCGCGTGATCGAGGGCGCCGCCGATACCGTCCCTCACCATTTCGCGCGCGCCCGGCAGGTCTTTTGAACCCGGAGGAAGCCCGCCGACGACGAGGACCAGGCACCTTGCCTCGAGGGTCGCAGCATCGTCGATCGCGTGCAGGTTGTCGTCGATCGCGGCCTGACGCGCCCTACGGTCCGCCCCCGGGAACATCCCTCCGCGGCAAAGCCCAGTCACGACGAGGCCGTTGTCGCGGATCGCCTTGGCCGCGTCCTTCGCGCCTACCTCCGCGAGTTTGTCGCGCCAAGGCGAGATTCCCCGGATCTGGTGGCGCGCACAACCCGCTATCATCTGGCGCAGGATCCACTTTTCCCGCACCGTGGCGGTATTGAGCGAAAGCAGCTCAGGATCGGGGGGATTGCTCATCCACCGACGCCATTCACGGCGAGAAAATGCCTCATCCTGGATGCGGCGAGCTCGGGATCACGCAGCAATCCGGCAGCGTCAGCCAGCCGGAAGGTCTCGGCGAGATCCACCACTGAGCGCGCCGATTGGTGGCCGCCGACCATGACGAAGTGCTCCTGGTGGCCGTTCAGCCAGGCAAGGAACACGAGGCCGGTCTTGTAAAAGCGAGTCGGCGCGGTAAAGATGTGACGCGCGAGCGGCACCGTCGGCGCGAGGATGTCGCGGAAACCTTTCGCATCGCCCTGCGCAAGGTGGGCCAGCGCCGCAGAAGCGGCGGGGGCGATCGCATCGAAGATCCCGAGCAGTGCGTCCGAATGGCCTTGCCTGTCGCCCTCGATCAGCTCGGCGTAGTTGAAGTCGTCGCCCGTGTACATCCGCACGCGCTCCGGAAGGCGTCTTCGCATATCTATTTCTTTTTGCCGATCGAGCAGCGAAATCTTGATGCCGTCCACCTTGGCCGGGTTCGCTTCGATAACCGCGAGGGCTACCTCCATCGCTCGGCCGTGGTCCCTCTCACCCCAGTAGCCGGCCAGCTGCGGATCGAACATTTCGCCCAGCCAGTGGATGATCACGGGCTGTTTCAGCTGCGAGAGGATGCGCGAATAGACGCGGTGGTAGTCCTCGGGGGATCTGGCGCACGCGGCGAGGGCGCGGCTCGCCATGAGCACGATGCGTCCGCCCAGGTTTTCGATCGCTTCACACTGCTCCTCGTACGCGGCAACGACCTCGTTGAGCGTCACGCCGCCGGAAGGCGCCAGCTGATCGGTGCCCGCCCCGTTGAAGAGCACCGCGCCTTCGATGTCTCTGGAGGCCTCGACCGAGCGGCGGATCAGCTCAAGGGAACTCTTCCAGTCAAGACCCATGCCGCGCTGCGCCGTGTCCATCGCTTCGGCCACGCCCAAGCCGAGCGACCACAGGTAGCGCCGGTAGGCGAGGGTCGCATCCCAGTCGACTGCGGTATCGAGCCAAGGATTTCCTCGGGCGACGGGATCCGCGACCACGTGGGCCGCGGCGAGCGCGACGCGATTGAACGCTTTCCTTCCGGAGGTGCCGAAATCGCGGGGCGTGCTCAGCCGGAACTCTTCGAGCTTTCCCGCCGATGAAGGCAGCTTGATGCGTATCGTCAGTTTCTCAGGTGCATTCATATCCGGTCTACGCCTTCAACCTGGGAACGTCGACCCAGCGTCGCGAACGCCACGATTTCAGGGCGCAGTCGACCAGTTGCAGCCCCTTCGCCCCTTCCAGCAGATTCCACCTGAACGGCGCGCCTTCGCAAACGTGGCGAATGAAAAGCTCCCATTCGACTTTGAACGCATTGTCGTAGAACCCGTCGTCCGGAACCTCTTTCCAGTCTGCGCCGAAATCGTGGGTCTGACGCACGTCCGGGTTCCATACCGGCCGGGGCGTTTCGGCACGGGATTGAGCAAAACAGCGCGTGAGCCCGGCAACCGCGGACCCCTTCGTCCCGTCCACTTGAAAAGTCACCAAGTCATCGCGGCGTAC
>DATHHZ010000107.1:0-3143 GCA_035316965.1 Burkholderiales bacterium
GCCGCGGTATTGCCTCTTCTGACGCTCCCGGGCGTCGCCCCGGCGGACACCTCGCTCGGCATACGCGGCGGCACGCTCGGCTGGAGCGGAATCTCCATGAGTGCTCGCTTGGCTCAAGGCGTACGACAGCTCAACTCCCCCGCCGAGCGTGCCGCCGCGTATGCCGAGCGAGGTGTCCGCCGGGGCGACGCCCGGGAGCGTCAGAAGAGGCAATACCGCGGCGGTGACGAATGATTTGCGCATCATCTTCTCCTTTCGGAAGTCGGAAACTCAGGTTGAGGCTCGAACCCGAGCGCGGGCAGGCAGCAATCTTATAATACCTTTTCCAAGAAATGACTGAGCGGATCGGACGTGTACTCCCCGAACGGTCCGCGCTCCGCGTATCCCGCGCCACGGTAGAGCGCGAGCGCCTCCGCCTGATGGATGCCGGTCTCGAGGCGCATCCGCTTGAGGCCCTCGCGTGAGGCCTGCTCCTCGATGCGCATCAGGATCGCGCGCCCCAGTTTCTGCCCGCGGGCCTCGGGATGCACGAACATGCGTTTCACTTCGCCGTAGCCGGTCGAATCGATGCGCAGCGCGCCGCAGCCGACGGCCTCGCCCTCGCGACGCGCGACGAAGAAGCGGATGCCGGGCGCGCACAGCGTGTCGATGTCGAGGATGTGGTTGCTTTCCGGGGGGTAGAGCGACTCGAGATAGGCGTCGAGCGCGGCCAGGAGCCGCATCACGTCGTCCTGGCGCGGGCTTTCGAGCCGGATGGCGGCCCCCAATCCCCTTCGCCGCGATATCATGGCCGCTCCTTTCGTCCAGAAGCGGGATTTTTCGACATGCGATCGCGCAAGGTTTGTTTCCTTTTTTGCATCTTGGTGCCCGGAGCGATTTGCTTCCCTCTTGCTGCTTCGGCCGAAGACCGTTCCTGGATCGAGAGCAGCAACCGCAACTCCGCGATCGTAATCGAGATGCAGGGCGCTTTCCACCCCGAGTTTGCCTCGGAATTGGGTATCGATCGCTTCGATACCGCCGTGATCGACCTCGCCCCGGAGAATGCGAAGCGCTATGAGGCTGCGGCAGGACGCGTTCTGGAGCTGCTGTCGGCGAAGCGAAAAACGGAATCCGATTCGAAGGTGCGGCAGGACCTCGACATCCTCATCGACGCGGTCGAGAGCAGGCGACGCACCCACTTGCTCGAATATCGCCTCCTCATTCCCTACTTCGACCTGCCGAGACACATTTTTCAGGGGCTCCAGGTCCTGCTCGATGCGCGCAACGACGAGTCGCGGCGGCGCAACGCCTTGCAGCGCCTGCGACGCTACGCCGGGATGGAGCCGGGGACCGCGCCGCTCGCCGATCTCGCGCGCGCACGCGCAAGTGAACGCTTCGGGACTGCGAAGCTCGTCTGGCCCTACGAAGGACAGGTGCGCCAGAACCTCGATAACTCCGAACGCTACATCGCGGGGATTGCCGAGCTGTTTCGCTCGAGCGCCCTGCGCGACTGGGAGGCGGCGCACGCCCGGCTCGCGGCGCAATTGCGCAACCACTCAGAATGGGTGAAGACCACCGTCCTTCCGCGCGCGCGCAAAGAGCATATGCTGCCGCGCGAGCTGTACGCCGACCGCCTGAAGAACACGGGGGTCGACCTGGAGCCCGAACAGGCGATCTCGATGGGCGCGTTCGCGTTCACCGAGATTCGCGACGAGGCGGCGCGCCTCGCCGCCCGCATTGCGCGCGAACGGAATCTCGCGTCGGCGGACTACCGCGATGTCATCCGCGAGTTGAAACGCAATCCGGTGCCGCGCGATGGGATCCTGGTCCTCTATCGCGATCGCCTCAAGGCCATCGAGGAGATCGTGGTGCGCGAGCGGATCATCAGCCTGCCGCAGCGTGCGGCTTCGATCCGGCTCGCGAGCGAGGCGGAGTCGGCTGCCGTGGCTGCGCCCTTCATGAACCCGCCCCGGCTCGTGGGCAACCGGGGCGAAGTGGGCGAGTTCGTCCTGCCGCTGCAGAATCCGAATGCAAAATCGTCCGATCCGGTCGACGATTTCACCGGCGAGGCGGCGGCATGGACGCTGACGGCGCACGAGGCGCGGCCCGGTCACGAGCTGCAGTTCGCGGCTATGGTCGAGCGCGGCGTTTCGCTGGCCCGTGCGGCATTTGCCTTCAACAGCACCAACGCAGAGGGCTGGGGCCTTTACGCCGAGAGCCTGATGATTCCCTACTTTCCCCTGGAAGGGCAGCTGTTCTCTCTTCAGCTTCGCCTTCTCCGGGCCGCGCGGGCGTTCCTCGACCCGACGGTCAATCTCGGCAGGATGACTCCCGACGAGGCCAAGGCATTTCTCATGCGCGAGGTCGCTCTTTCGGAACCGTTCGCGCAGCAGGAGGCGGACCGTTATGCATTCAGAATGCCCGGCCAGGCGGTCTCCTACTTCTACGGCTACACGCGGCTGCGGGAGCTGCGGCTCAAGGCCGAGCTTGCGCTCGGGCCGCGGTTCGAGCAGCGCAAATTTCACGACCTCGTGATCGCGCAGGGCCTTCTGCCGCCCAAGCTGCTCGAGCGTGCGGTCATGCAAGAGATCGAAGGCATGCGATGATTTTTCCTGGAGCCGAGTCGAGCGCCTCCCGCACGTAGCGATCCGCGAGCTGGTTCATTCCTGCCAATATCGACAGCGACACTGCAACAGCGGCGATCGCCGCCGCAAGACGTTCCCCTTTGCCGGCTGTTCCCATGGCTGTAACCTCTTAAGATAGTTTAGACAGTTACAGATTAATGTGGCACAATGTAACTTGTCAAGCGCTATTTGGAGGTTACAACGTGGCCGGATCGACCGCCTTTCAGCGAACCAAGGGCAAGCCCTACGCGGAGACGTTTCGCTGCCCGGGGGGAGCCTTGTGCCTCGATTTCTGCAATTCCGGGGGGAGCACCCGGCGCGCCGCCGGCACCGAGTGGATCGCCGGCTTTGCCGACCTGATCGACTGGCTCGAGGCCGCGGAGGCAGTTACCGGAGGCCAGGCGGCCCGCCTGCGCCGGGCCGGCGCGGCATCGCCCCGCGCCGCAGCCCAGCTATGGGGCCGGGCGATCAAGTTCCGCGAAGCCTTGTTCCGGGTCTTGAACGCAAAGGCCGAAGGCGGCGCCGTTGCGCGCGAGGATC
>DATHHZ010000108.1:0-2923 GCA_035316965.1 Burkholderiales bacterium
CAGCGCCGCGCGCTGAAATCAGGATGCGCGGCTCAAACGCACCGCCCACAAGCGGGCGAGCGCGGCGGCGCCGTCCGTCCCTTGCACCGTCTTCAGGATCTGGATCGCCTTCTGGTTCTGGCCCGCCAGATGGTAGGCGTACCCCAGCTGGAGTTTCGCGTGGTCCAGCCGCCTGAAGGCCTTTACGTCGCGAATCCCCTTCTCCATCAACGCCAGCCCTTGCTCCGGCTTGCCGAGCAGGACGTAATTGAAGCCCTCATTGAAAAGCGCCCTGCCGTCCTTGCCGGCAACCGACTGTGACTCCTCGCGGGCGAGCGCCTTCTTGTCCTCGGCGAGGTTCTTGGCCGCCATGTCCTTCAAACGCCTGTGGCGCGCGGCTTCGGGTCCGGTGCCCAGAATGCCGGACGCGTAGCCCTTGTCGATGATTCTGACCGCCTCCATCGGGAATCCGTCCTGCAGCGAGAGCTGCGCGGCGTCCAGGTACTCGTCCGCGCTGCGCATCGTGCCGGTCTCGATCTTGAGGCGAGCCACGTCGAGGGCGAGCCGCTCGGAAAACCCGGGACGCGTCGCAATGTTGTAAATGACGCTGAGCCAGTAGTCCCGCTTCGGGTAGTAGGCGACGAGCATTTCCATCGCTTTGCCGTAGCACGCGGTGTCCTTGATTTGCGTGCAGGAATTCGCGAGCAACTGCAATTGCTCCTCGGTGGGCGCCTTGCCGTCCCGCTCCTCGGCTTCGAGGTCCTTCATCAGCTCCTTGGCCGCGCTCGCGAAGTCATTGCCGAGGTACAGCGCCTGGACGTAGATCGTGCGCACCGACTTCTCCGTGCCGCCGTCTCTGGAGTAGCGCGCCGCCAGCTCGGTGGTTTTTGCGTAGTTTTTCACCAGATAGTATTGACTCGCGGCGGCTGCGAGGAATTGCCGCCTTTCCCCCTCGGGCGTACCCGGCGAGGTGGCGACATTCTCGAAGGCGCGCGCCGCCGTGGCCGGCTCTCCCGCCGTGGCCGCGGCCTGCCCGAGGACGCGCTCGACGAGATAGTTCTCGTACGGGGTCCTGTCGCCGACGGCCTGCGCTTCGCGCACCTTGGCGAGCGCTTCCTTGCCCTTCTTGGATTTGATCAGCTCGATCGCGGCCTGGATGGGCTTGCCGACCTCGGGTCGCACCGTCTGCGCGCCCGCGCCCGGCTCCTGGGCGAACGCGCTCGCGGCGAACAAGGCTATCCAGCAAAAGCAAACGAAGCAAGAACGAACGAAACAAAGGCGGGCGCGCATGGGGCTTGCGGTTCGGGGCTTCAGCGCATGAACTGCTCGTTGCCGATCAGTCCGATTTTTTTCAACCCCAGCCGCTGCGCCGAAGCCATCACCATCGCCACGCTTTCGTACTTGACCAGCTTGTTGGGGCGCAGATGCACCTCCGGCTGAACCGGCATCTCGGCGGCCGCGCGCAACCGCGCCTCGAGCTCCTGACGATTCGGCACGACCCGCCCGTTCCAGATCAGGGTGCCGTCGAAATCGACCTCGATGGTCACCACCTCGGGCGGGACCAGCGGGGGCGGCGGAGTGCCGACCGGCATGTTCAGCTTGACCGCGTGCGTCTGGATCGGAATCGTGATGATGAGCATGATGAGCAGAACCAGCATCACGTCGATCAGCGGGGTGGTATTGATGTCCACCATGACGTCCGGGTCACTCGTGCCGCCGCCGGATCCTATTTTCATGGCCATGAGCGCGTCACCCCTCCCGCGAGCCGGTCCGCGCCGGCGGCTCCGTGATGAAACCGATCTTCAGGATCCCTATGCGCTGGCACGCGAACACCACCCTGCCGATGGATTCGTAGCGCGCCTCCTTGTCGCCGCGAATGTGGATTTCCGGCTGGGGCTGCCGCACCGCGACTTCCCTCAGTTTGTCGAGCAGCATCCGCTCCTCCGCGACGAGCTGGTTGTTCCAGAACACGTCGCCGTCCTTGTTGACGGCGATGACGATGTTCTCGGGCTTGGTTTGCGTCGGAAGATTTCTTTCCTTCGGCAGCTCGACGGACACGCTCTGGATGACCACCGGAATCGTGATGAGGAAGATGATCAGCAATACGAGCATCACGTCCACGAGCGGGGTCGTGTTGATATCCGCGACCAGATCGTCTTCGGCGTCCGGGCTGCCGACCGTCATGCTCATGATTCGGAGTCCGCGCGCGTGCGGCCGCCGCGGCCCAGCAGCGACATGTGGACGCCTCCGCCGAAGTGCCGAATCAGCTCCATCGCCACCCTGTTGCGGCGGACCAGCCAGTTGTAGCCAAGCACCGCCGGCACGGCCACCGCCAGACCGAGCGCCGTCATGATCAGCGCCTCGCCCACGGGACCGGCGACCTTGTCGATCGATGCCTGCCCCGCGATACCGATCGCGGTGAGCGCATGGTAGATGCCCCACACGGTCCCGAACAAGCCGACGAACGGCGCGGTCGAGCCCACCGTCGCGAGGAACGCGAGGCCGCTCTGCAGGCGGTTGCTGATGACGTCGATCGCCCGCTGCAGGGCCATGCCGACCCAGGTATTGAGGTCGAGCTGCTTGGTCTGCATGGTGGCGTGGTGCGCGGCCGCGAGCGAGCTCTTCTCGGCGACGAATCGGAACGCGCTGTCCTCCTTGAGCGTGGCGACACCCTCCTTCACGGAATGCGCGTGCCAGAATTTGTCGTCGGCTTCCTTGGCATCCTTCAGCATTCTTGCCTGCTCGATCACCTTGATGATGCCGATGTACCAGGAGCCGATCGACATGATCATGAGTATGATCAGCGTGCCCCTGGCGACGAAGTCCCCCTGGCGCCAAAGCGCTTCGAGCCCGTAGGGGTTCTCCACGACTTCGCTTGTCGGCGCCGCGGCGGGCGGCGCCGGCGGCTTGACCTCGGACGGGGCCGGTTTGACCTCGACTGCAG
>DATHHZ010000109.1:0-4193 GCA_035316965.1 Burkholderiales bacterium
GTGGCCCGCCGCTGGTGCTGGCGGTCGGCAAGCTCAAGCACCAGAAGGACTTCCCCACCCTGCTCCGGGCGTTCGCACGAGTGCGAGCGGTGCGGCCGGCGCGACTCGTCATCCTGGGGGAGGGAGAGGACCGCGACCGGCTCGAACGGCTCGCGCGCGAGCTTGGCGTAGCCGCGGATACGGCGCTGCCGGGATTCGTTACCAACCCGTTCGCATGGATGGCGAGGGCTGCGGTTTTCGCACACTCCTCCGCCTGGGAGGGATTCGCCAACGTGCTGTGCGAGGCGCTAACCTGCGGCTGCCCGGTGGTGAGCACCGATTGCCCTGGTGGCGCCAGCGAAATTCTGGACCACGGCGCTATCGGTCCGTTGGTCCCCGTCGGCGACGATCGAGCCCTGGCCGATGCGATTCTCGCGCTGCTGAGCGACCCACCTGATCCGGAGCCGCTGCGCGCGAGCTTCGCGCGGTTCTCGGTCGACGCCGCGGTCGACCGCTATCTGAATGTCCTGCTCGGGGTGTGCGGAGGCGTTGATGCAGCGCCCGCCCCAACTTGATCCTTGCAAGAAGGGCGAGCATCAGAAAAAGCCGTGCCGCCTTGGGAGTTCAGGCGCAAACGCTAGATACAAAAACAAACACCTCCGAAGCGGGGTCTGTGAAGCAGCCGATCTTTGAATACGCGAATGTCCGCTATTGGCCGGTTCCTGCCATCTCCCAACCCAAGTGAATACGCGCCGGAAGCGCAATCAGGCGAGCAGCACGGCTAACTCCGCAAAGTGCCCAGTTTTGCCCCGGTTGGGACCGAGCAACGCTAGAGACTCGAAAGAGAAAAACGTAGGGCGCGCCGTTTCGGCGAGCGAGAGCGGCGGCCCCGGTCGCGTCGGTGCTGCCGGCCGAGAGGGCTGTACCGGCAAGCGTAGTGACCACGCCTGCGGGCGTGATCTTGCGGATGTTTTCTGCCGCTCTTCCTACTCAGTAGTACATCTCCGGCATCGGCTCGATTTCTTTGGCCCGATTGACGAACTGGTCCGGGAAGTAGCCCGCCGGGCCAGCGTAAGTCGTGGTGTTGTTCGTCGAAACGCTGGGGTTCGCTGCCGCCGGTGTCAACAGGCCGACTACTCCCACCACCAGGACAACGCAGATCGCGATCGCCGTGACAGCGAAGAATCCGGACTCGTCGGACATATTTTTCAGGTTGATCATGGTGGTCTCCGTTTGTTTGCGGGCCGGCGGAGTTCGCCCACCCGATGGAGACCACTTTAGGCTTCTGATCGTCCGTACTCGCCGTCGCCTGACACAACGGGTTTGTGTCAGATGCACATTTCGGCGACCGGGGCGGCAGTTGCGTGAGCCTATTCGCAGGGCGGTACCAGGCATCGGCATCTGTATTACGTGATTGCAGACTCAATTAAGAGGCACGCTCGGAGATCACGCTGCTCGGCGTGTTCGGTGCGTCGCTTTTTTGCGGCGACGCGGTACTCACTCCGGCGCAAACAGCGTTTGAATTTTCCTGTACATTCGGTGTACGATTTCCGCGCTCTCCCCAAACAAGAACTGACCGGTAGAAAGCGGGTGCTGAATGAACATCAAATTGATTCTGGCGTCTGCGGCGGCGCTGCTCGCCGGTTGCGCCTCTTCGCCGCAAGGCCAGGCGACGGAAGGCCTCGCACGCATCGAGCATGTCGTTGTCATCTACGCGGAGAACCGCAGCTTCGATCACCTCTACGGGCTGTCTCCCGGTGCGGACGGGATCGCAAGCGCAACGCCTGAGCAGAAAGCCCAGCTCGACCACGACGGCAGCCCACTGCCACACCTCCCTCCGGTGTACGAGGGCGGCAAGCCCAGCCCCGAGTTTCCCCAGGGACTGCCGAACGGCCCGTTCCGGATCGACGCCCCGCCGGTTAACCGCCGGATGGACGAGGTTCTTCCCAACCCGATTCATGCCTATTACCACAACCGCGAGCAGATCAACGGCGGCAGGAACAACATGTTCGTCGCCATGTCCACCGCAGGCGCCTGGGTGATGGGCTATTTCGACGGGTCGAAGATGAAGCTGTGGAAGTGGGCGCAGGAATACACGCTCGCTGATCATTTCTTCATGGCCGCGTTCGGCGGCTCGTACCTCAACCACCAGTGGCTTGTCTGCGCGTGCACGCCGATCGATACCGGCGCGCCTGCGAGTGTGAAAGCGCAGCTCGATGAGAAGGGAAACCTGAAGAAGAAGCCGATCTCGCCGGCTTCAGTGATGCAGGGGCCGGTGGAAGTCTTCGACGGGCGCGTGACGCCCGACGGCTACACGGTGAACACCTCGCAGCCGCCGTACCAGCCGAGCGGCATCCCGCCCGCCGCGGGCGCCAGCCTCGACCTCGCCGATACGGCGCGTCACCCGGTGCCGCCGCTCAAGGAGAAAACGATCGGTGATACGCTCTCCGCAAAGAGTGTCAGCTGGGTGTGGTACGCAGGCGGCTGGAACGAAGCGCTTGCCGACGGCCGACAGGATCCGAAAGCGAAGCGCAACGTCATCTACAACCGCGACACGGGCAGCCCGATCTTCCAGCCGCACCACCAGCCATTCAACTACTATGCGCGCTTCGCGCCGGGCACCGCCGACCGCGCGCGCCACCTGAAGGACGTCACGACGTTCCTTGCCGACATCGAAAAGGGCACGCTACCGCAGGTAGCCTTCTACAAGCCGACCGGGCGTCTAAACCAGCATCCGAGTTATACCGATCTGGCGAGCGGCGACGAACACCTTGCTGACGTGCTTGGACGGCTGCGAAAGAGTCCGCAGTGGGCAAGGATGGCGGTGATCGTCACCTATGACGAGAACGGCGGCTACTGGGATCACGCGCCGCCGCCCTCGGGACCGGGCTGGGGCGACCGCTGGGGACCGGGCACGCGCGTTCCCACGATCATCGTTTCGCCTTTCGCCAAGCGCGGCTACGTGGACAAGACGCCTTACGACACGACGTCCGTCATCAAGCTCATCACCCGGCGATTCGAGCTCGAGCCGCTCCCGGGAGTGCGTGCCAACATGGGCGACCTAAGCAACGCGTTCGATTTCCGGCCGCACTGAACCATATCGTTCTATCCGGCGCGAAAACGCCAACGCCCAGCGCGGAGGCTGGGCGTTGTGGAAGCCGCTCTTTTTAACTAATCAGCACTGACATATTTATCCGGTACGCGCTCCCATACACCACATTTGCTCCTCACCGCACGACGGAATGCACGATAGAGCGCGGATTCATCGAACTTTGCATTTTCAATCACTTCTCGCACAGCGATGCTTAGAGCGCGGCGCATTTCAATGCGGAGGTGCTCCATGATTGGTTCCATTTGTACTTGTGCCATAAATATCCCGTTGGCCTACCGGTCAACGCCGCCTATGCAGAGATATTTCACGACGAGGTAATCCTCGATCCCGTACTTGGAACCTTCCCGCCCCATGCCCGACTCCTTCACGCCGCCGAAAGGCGCGACTTCGGTGGAGATGATGCCGGTGTTGATGCCGACGATCCCGTATTCGAGGGCTTCGGCGACGCGCCAGACGCGGTTGATGTCGCGGCCGTAGAAGTACGACGCGAGCCCGAATTCGGTGTCGTTGGCGAGGCGGATCGCTTCTTTTTCGTCCTTGAAACGGAACAGCGGCGCGACCGGCCCGAAGGTTTCTTCGCGGGTGACTTTCATGCTGGTGTTGACGTTGGCGAGCACGGTGGGTTCGAAGAACGTGCCGCCGAGCGCGTGGCGCTTGCCGCCGGTCAGCAATTTCGCGCCTTTCGAGAGCGCATCGCTGATGTGTTCTTCGACTTTCTCCACCGCGGCCTTGTCGATGAGCGGTCCCTGCACGACGCCGGGCTCCATGCCGTTGCCGACTTTCATCGCTTTCACTTTTTCGGTGAGCTTCGCGGCAAAGGCGTCGTAGACTCTTTCCTGCACGAGGAGGCGGTTGGCGCACACGCAGGTCTGGCCGGCGTTCCTGTACTTGGAGGCGAGGGCGCCTTCCACCGCGGCGTCGAGGTCGGCGTCGTCGAACACGATGAAAGGCGCGTTGCCGCCGAGCTCCATCGAGGTCTTCTTCACGGTCTTCGAGCACTGCTCGAGGAGCACTTTGCCGACCGCGGTCGAACCGGTGAATGTGAGCTTGCGCACGATCGGATTGGAGGTGATCTCGCCGCCGATCGCGGCGGAGCTGCCGG
>DATHHZ010000110.1:0-7508 GCA_035316965.1 Burkholderiales bacterium
AGCGCCTGGCCCGCCCTGGCGACGTCGAGGAACACCCGGGGATGCAGGGACCACACCGGAGTCTTGGGCGTGGGGCAATGCAAGGGAAGATCCGCTTCGGTCACCTCGACGACGCGGCTCGCCGGATCGTTCGCGCCCATCAGGCTTTTTCTCTGGACACCCTGGACGAGACCTTCTCGTGGAGCGGCGAAAGCCAGTCCTTGTGCTTGGCGACCTTGCCGGCGACCACATCGAAGAAGAGTTTCTGGATCTTGCTCGTGACCGGTCCGCGCGTGCCCTCGCCTATCGTGCGCCCGTCGAGCTCGCGGATGGGCGTGACCTCGGCCGCCGTACCGGTGAAGAAGGCTTCGTCGGCGATGTAGATGTCGTCGCGCGTGAGGCGCCGGGAAATGACTTCATAGCCGAGCTCGTTCGCTAGGGTGATGACCGAGGCGCGCGTGATCCCGGAAAGCGCCGAGGTCAGCTCCGGCTCGTGGAGCTTTCCGCCCTTGACGATGAACAGATTCTCGCCCGATCCCTCCGCGACGAAACCGTCCACGTCGAGGAGCAGGCCCTCGTCGTAGCCGTGCTGGGTCGCCTCCAGGTTCGCGAGGATCGAGTTCGGATAGGTCCCCGCCATCTTGGCGCGCGCCATGGTCACGTTGACGTGGTGGCGGGCATAGGACGAGGTCTTGACGCGTATGCCTTTCTCGAGCGCTTCCGCTCCGAGGTAGGCGCCCCAGGGCCACGCGGCGATGGCGACGTGCACGGTCGCGCCGATCGGGGACACCCCCATTTTCTCCGAGCCGTAGAACACGATCGGCCGGATGTAGCAGGACTCGTGCTGGTTGGCGCGCACCACTTCCTTCTGCGCTTCGATGAGCGTCTCCCGGCCGTAGGGGATTTTCATCATGTAGATGTGCGCCGAGTCGAACAGGCGCTCGGTGTGGTCGGTCAGCCTGAAGATCGCCGTCCCGTCGACGGTCTTGTAGGCGCGCACGCCCTCGAATACCGCGAGGCCGTAGTGAAGCGAATGGGTGAGCACGTGAGTGGTCGCTGAACGCCAGGGCACGAGCTTGCCGTCGTACCAGATGAATCCGTCGCGATCGGCCATCGACATGGGAATCTCCGGGAAGTTTCCGAAAGGAGCTTATTCTAGCGGAAACGCGCAAAAATCGAGGAGCTTCAGCGAGTTGTCAGCGCATTTTTCGCCCGACGACAAGGGCTTGCAGGTAAAATGTCGCTCGTCGCAGGAGCTTGTCGTCGCGAGGAGATGCTCTCGCGTTCATCCTTGGGTTGCCGATCACGGCCTTGCTTTGGGCCTGAACTTCCACGCCGAAGGGCGCACTGATTTTGGACCAACCTCTTCAGAAACTAGAGCAGTTCGAGCAGGCGATCGAGGAAACGCTGGCCGAGGCGATTCCGCCGAAGAGCCGGTGGCGCGTCGCCGCGCGCATCGTCGGCTGGGCGCTGCTGATCGCCTACTTCCTGTTCGCCGCGATCCTCCTCACTCTCCGCTACTGGGTCCTCCCGAAGGTCGCGGAGTACAGGAGCGACGTCGAGCAGTACGCGTCGAAAGTCCTGGGCAGCCGCATCACGATCGGCACCATGGAAGCGGATTGGCAGGGCCTGCGGCCCGAGCTCCTTCTCGCCAACGTGACCGTCTTCGATCGCGACGGTCGCGAGGCGCTCAGCCTGCCCGCCGTCGAAGCGACGCTGTCCTGGATTTCCGCCTTGATCGGATCACCGCGGTTCTATTCGCTCGTCTTCGAACGGCCCCGGCTCGAGATCAGGCGCGACGAGGGAGGCAGGCTCCATGTCGCGGGCATCGAGCTGCGTACCGACCAGGCGGGAGACGCGGGAATCGCGCGATGGGTCTTGTCGCAGCGCGAGATCATCATCCGAGACGCGAGCGTCAGCTGGGACGACAAGCAACGCGGGGCGCCGTTGCTCGAGTTGCCGGAGTTCAATTTCGTCCTGCGCAACGGCCTCCTGGGGCACCGGTTCGCCTTCAAGGCGAAGCCGTCCGCCGAGCTCGCCTCTGCGCTCGACGTGCGCGGCGATCTGGACGGAGTCGACGCCAGCGATCCGAGCGCATGGGTCGGGCAGGTGTACGCCGAGCTCGAATACACGGATCTCGTCGCCTGGCGGCGCTGGGTCGACTATCCGTTCGACATAAGCTCCGGCAAGGGCGGGGTGCGCGTGTGGCTGAATCTTCGGGGCAAGATGTCCACCGAGCTCACGGCCGACGTCGCGCTTTCCAAGGTCGCGGGCCGCGTGGCCAAGGACACTCCGCTGCTGGAGCTCGATTACCTGCAGGGGCGGCTGGGCGCGAGCCAGCGCGAAGGGAAGGGCTTCGAAGTCTTCGGCCGCAAGCTCACGCTCAGAACCGGGACCGGGATCGTCGTCCCGCCCGCCGATTTTCGGGTGCGTTGGGCCCCGGCCGGGGGCGCAATGCCGCCCGGTGGCGACCTCGACGCCGATGGGATCGAGCTCGCGCCGCTCGCACGACTCGCCGAATACCTGCCGTTTCCGCGGGCCACCCGCGCGCGCCTGGCCGCAACCGATCCGCGCGGCAGCGTCCGCAACTTGAAAGCCGACTGGACGGGCGACGCGGAGGATCCGCAGCACTACAGCGTGCGGGGAGGCTTCGCGAGGCTCGCCGCGCGCGCCCACGACAGGATTCCCGGATTCGCGGGGCTCACCGGGCGGTTCGAGGCGAGCGAGAAAGGCGGCAGCGTCGTGCTCGGGTCGGAGCGGGTCGCGATCGAGCTGCCCGGAGTCGTCGCCGAGAGCCCATTGCAGTTCGATTCACTCGCGGCGCAGATCAGCTGGAAATTCGCTCCGGATCGATTCGATCTCGCCTTCGACACCCTGTCGTTCGCCAACAGCGACATCGCCGGAACTCTGTTCGGCAGGTTCGCGCGCGGACAGGGCGGCGCGGGCGTCATCGACCTCACCGGGAATTTCTTCCACGCCGACGGCCGGACCGTCTACCGCTACGTTCCCCTCCTGCCAGGACCGGTCGTCGAGTATCTCAAGGCATCGATCCAAGGGGGGCACTCAAACGACGTGAGGTTGAGGCTGAAGGGCGAGCTTGCGAAATTCCCGTTCGATGATCCCGGTTCCGGAATTTTCCAGATCGTCGCAAAAGTGACCGACGCCGACTTCCGTTACGCCGAGGGCTGGCCCCGGGCGAGCGGCCTCTCGGGCGACCTCATCTTCCAGGGCAAGAGCATGCGCATCATCGCCTCGAAAGGCGCGGTCCTCGACGTCCGGGCAAGCAGCGTGCGCGCGAGCATTCCCGATCTGTTTCACGGGGACGTGCGCGTCGGACTCGAATTCCGCGCCGAGGACAAGACGAGCGATTTCCTCCGGTTCATCGCCGAAAGCCCCGTGACGAAGGCCCTGGACGGCATGACCGAAAGCATGAGCGCGGCCGGCGCGGGGCGCCTCGCGCTCCAGCTCGATATCCCGATCCGGAATCCGGAGACGTTCAAACTGGCCGGCGAATTCCAGCTCATCGACAACGAGATCAGGACGGACTCCGATGCCCCGCCTTTCTCGCACCTGAACGGACGCCTCGAATTCACCGAGTCCGGGATCACCGCGCGCGCGCTCAGCGCCAGGTTTCTCGGCGGCCCCGCGACGATTTCGGTGGCGACCCGCGCCGACGGGACGATCGCGGTCAACGCTCACGGAACCGCGACCGCGGCGCAGATCCCGCGCTTCTGGGCCGGGGCGCTGCTGCGCCGGGTCTCGGGCGCGGCGGCCTGGCAGGGAACGCTCACCGGGGCGCGCGGGCGGCCCCTGACCCTGATCATGCAGTCACCGCTCACCGGAGTTGCCGCCGACCTGCCGCCGCCGCTCGGAAAAACGGCGGCCGAACCCATGCCCCTGCGGGTCGAGCGCGTCGTCAGCCCGGGGCCACCCCGAACGGACACGATCAAGGTATCGCTCGATCGCACCGTCGACGCCATCGTCCAACGCAGGCGCGAGGGCGCGGCATACGTCGTGAGCCGCGGCATCATCAGCTTGAACGGGCCCGCCGTGCTGCCCGACCGTGAAGGTCTCTCCGTGACGGGCAGGCTTCCCTACGTGGACGTGGACCGATGGCGCGAGCTGCTCGGCGGCGAGGACGGAACCGGCCTATCGTTCTCGTCGGCCCTCGACCTGAACATTGCAGCGCTCGATTTCGGCGGACGGCGCTTGAACGACGTCGCTCTGCGCGCCGGCACGAGCGGCAGCGTGTGGATCGCGAACGTCTCGGCAAGGGAGCTTGCCGGCGAGATCGCCTGGCGTCCCGAAGGCCGCGGGCGCATCATCGCGCGGCTGAAGCATTTCAGCCTGCCCGAAGCGACCCCGGGAAAGACGGAGGAGGCCCCGGCGCGCGATCTGCCCGCGCTCGACATCATCGCCGACAATCTGAACTTGGATAACAAGAACCTCGGCAAACTGGAGCTGGTCGCGGTCAACCAGGCGCTCGACTGGAACATCGAAAAACTGGTGCTGACCGGGCCCGAGAGCACGCTCAAGGTGACCGATGGCGTGTGGCAGGGCCGAGCTCTGCGGCCGAGCGTCAATTTGAAGAACATCAGTCTCGAGGTCAACGATGTCGGCAAGTATCTCGATCGCATGGGTTATCCGAGGACCGTGCAGCGAGGAATGGCGGAGCTGACGGGAAACCTGAGCTGGGCGGGAAACCCGCAATCCATCGATTATTCGACCCTGGCGGGGCATCTCGACTTCAAGGCATATAAGGGGCAGTTTCTGAAAGCGGAGCCCGGCGCGGCCCGGCTCATCGGGATTCTCAGCATGCAGTCCTGGCTCACGCTCGATTTCCGCGAGCTTTTCGGCCGCGGGTTCGCCTTCGATCTGGTCGAGTGTCCCGTGGACATCGCCAACGGCACGATGACCACGAAGAATTTCCGCATGCGCGGACCTTCGGCGCAGGTGACCATGCGCGGCCAGGTGGATCTGGTGAACGAGACGCAGGATCTGTACGCGCGCGTCGAGCCTTCGGTGGGCGACAGCATTTCCGCGATCGTCCTCGTCGCCGTGAATCCGGTCTGGGGCCTGGGGGCGCTCATCCTGGATAAGATCTTGAAGAATCCGTTCGGCCAGGTCCTTGCATTCGAATACCACGTCACGGGAACCTGGACGGAGCCGAAAGTCGAGCGCCTCAAGGCCGAAGCGCGCGCGACGGATCCGGCACAGCAGCAATCACCGCCATGACCGCGCCCGCCGCATTCAAGGCCGCCGTGGTGCAGATGGTGTCGACGCCCAGGGTCGATGAGAATCTTGCCGCCGCGGCGAAGCTCGTCGCTCGCGCCGCAGAGAAAGGGGCGAGGCTCGCCGTGCTCCCCGAGTACTTCTGCATTCTCGGCATGCGCGATTCTGACAAGGTGGCCGTGAGGGAAAGGGACGGCGCCGGGCCGATCCAGGAGTTTCTTTCCGCGACGGCGAGGCGGCACGGCGTGTGGCTCGTGGGAGGCTCGGTGCCGCTCGAGAGCGCCGATCCCGGGAAGGTGAGAAACAGCTGCCTCGTCTACGACTTGGACGGGCGGCGCGTCGCGCGCTACGACAAGATCCACCTGTTCGGACTGGAGCTCGGAGCGGAACGCTTCGACGAGGCAAAAACGATCGAAGCGGGCACCCAACCCTGCGCAATTGAATCGCCCTTCGGGCGCATTGCGCTTTCGGTGTGCTACGACGTGCGCTTTCCCGAGCTCTATCGCGCGCTCGCGCCCATGGACATCATCCTGGTTCCCTCGGCCTTCACCGCGACCACCGGCCGCGCGCACTGGGAGACGCTGCTGCGCGCCCGCGCGATCGAAAACCTCGCCTGGGTGCTCGCGCCGGCCCAGGGGGGAAAGCACCCGAACGGCCGGCAGACGCACGGCCACAGCATGGTGGTCGATCCCTGGGGCAAGGTCATTGCCGAGCGGGCCGCCGGGCCCGGCGTGGTCGTGGCCGAGATCGACCCGACGTTCCAGGCAAAGATGCGCCGCAGCCTTCCCGCGCTCGCTCATCGGGTGTCGTAATGCGCGCGCAGGGCTAGAATACCGGCTCGGCCACCCTCATATCCCCTTCATGAACGCCCCCGAGCAGCTTTTTTCCACCGCGCAGTCCTTCCTGCTCGCCCCGCACGACCTCGAAACCGGCAAGCTCGCGGGCGTGTTCGGGTCGCTGCTTTCGCACCGGCTCGATTACGCCGACCTCTATTTCCAGTACTCGCGCAGCGAGGGCTGGAGCCTCGAGGAAGGAATCGTCAAGTCCGGGAGCTTCAGCATCGACCAGGGCGTGGGCGTGCGGGCGATTGCGGGGGAGAAGACCGCATTCGCCTACTCCGACGAGATCAGTTTGCCCGCGCTGGAGGATGCGGCAAAGGCGACGCGAGCCATCGCTGCGAGCGGTGGTAACCGTCATCCGGTGGCGGTGCGAAAAGGCGCCGGCCTCCGACTCTATCAACCGATCGACCCGCTCGTCTCTCTCGAAGACGCGCAGAAAGTGAAGCTGCTGGAGCGCCTGGAGCAACTCTGCCGCGCGCGCGACCCGCGTGTCATCCAGGTGATGGCGAGCCTCGCCGCCGAATACGAAGTGGTGTTGGTGGCGCGCTCGGACGGCGTGCAGGCGGCGGACGTTCGCCCGCTCGTGCGCCTCTCGGTGCACGTGATCGTCGAGCAAAACGGCAGGCGCGAGCAGGGCACCGGCGGCGGCGGCGGGCGCAGCGACTACGGCCACTTCACCGAGGAGCGGCTGCAGGAGTACGCGAAACACGCGGTCGACCAGGCGCTCGTCAACCTCGAATCGCGTCCGGCCCCCGCGGGCACCATGACCGTGGTGCTCGGGCCCGGCTGGCCGGGCATTCTGCTGCACGAGGCGATCGGCCACGGCCTCGAGGGCGACTTCAACCGCAAGGGCTCCTCGGCCTTCGCCGGCAAGATCGGAAAGAAAGTCGCGGCGCGCGGAGTCACCGTCGTGGACGATGGCACCATGCCGGGCAGGCGCGGTTCGCTTTCCATCGACGACGAAGGCAATCCCACGCAACGCAATACGCTGATCGAGGACGGCGTGCTCCGCGGCTACATGCAGGACAGCCTGAACGCGCGCCTGATGGGCGTGCCCGTCACCGGCAACGGCCGGCGCGAGTCTTTCGCGCACGTGGTGATGCCGCGCATGACCAACACCTACATGCTGAACGGCGACAAGGACCCGAAAGAGATCCTCGCCTCGGTGAAGAAGGGCCTTTACGCGGTCAACTTCGGCGGCGGGCAGGTCGACATCACCAGCGGCAAGTTCGTGTTCTCCGCCTCCGAGGCGTACATGATCGAGGGCGGAAAAGTCACCTACCCGGTGAAAGGCGCGACACTGATCGGCAACGGGCCCGACGTGCTCACGCGGGTCTCGATGATCGGCAACGATCTTGCGCTCGATAGCGGCGTCGGCACCTGCGGAAAAGAAGGCCAGAGCGTGCCGGTCGGCGTGGGGCAGCCGACGCTCAGGATCGACGGGTTGACTGTGGGTGG
>DATHHZ010000111.1:0-3344 GCA_035316965.1 Burkholderiales bacterium
GTTCACCTCGGGCGTGGCGAGCGTCTTCAGGGTCGAATAGAGCGTGGTGGTCTTGCCCGAGCCGGTCGGCCCCGTCACGAGGATGATGCCGTTCGGCTGGCCGGTCATCTGCTTCCAGCGCGTCTTGTCGTCTTCGGAAAAACCGAGCTCGGCGAAATCCTTGACGATCACCTCCGGTTCGAAAACGCGCATCACGAGCTTTTCGCCGAACGCGGTCGGCAAGGTCGAGAGGCGCAGCTCCACGTCCTGGCCGTCGGCGGTGCGCGTCTTGATGCGGCCGTCCTGCGGCCGTCGCTTCTCCACCACGTCCATGCGCCCGAGGATCTTGATGCGCGAGGTCATCGCCGCCATCACCGCCATGGGGATCTGGTACACCGGGTGCAGCACACCGTCGATGCGGAAACGCACCTCGCCCGCGTCGCGCCGGGGCTCCATGTGGATGTCGCTGGCGCGCTGATCGAACGCGTACTGCCACAGCCAGTCCACGACGTGGACGATGTGCTGGTCGTTCGCGTCGAGCTGCTTGCTTGTCTGGCCGATCTGGACCAGCTGCTCGAAATTGCCGATGCCGGTGCGCTGCTCACCCCTCTGGGCCGCGCCCTTCACCGATTTCGCGAGGTTGTAGAACTCGACCTGGTAGCGGCTGATGTCCAGGGGATTGGCGATGACGCGGCGGATCTCCAGCCGCAGTATCTGCTTCAACTCCTTTTCCCAGTCCTTGACGTAGGGCTCGCAGGTCGCGATCACCACTTCGCGCGTGCTCACTTCGACCGGAAGGATCTTGAAGCGCGCCGCGTAGTGACTGGACATCACGTCGGTGACCGCGGAGAAATTTATCTTGAGCGGATCGATGTGGAAGTAATCCATCCCGGTCTGGCGGGCGAGCCACTCGGTGAGCCATTCGAGGAAGAGGACCTTCTGCGGGGGCTTGAGGGAGCGCCACTTCTGGTCGGCGATCACGACAAGGGGGTGGTGATCGCCGCGGTGCAGCCTGCGATCTGCGATCAGCTTGTCTGCGTCCGCCTTGAGCGCGAGGCCTTCGGCGACGAGGGCCTGGAGCACCTCGGAGATCGTGAGGCGGTGGTCCTGGTTCGCTTCTGCGGCGATCTGCATGGCCGGGAATATAGCCAGCCCCCGCGGAACGGGCAAGCATTTTGACTTTGCCGTTCAACTGCGCGATGCTAGCCGCTCCAAAAACCGCAACTTCCGGAGACCGAAATGACCATCAAAGTCGGCGACAGACTCCCCGACGGCAAGCTTTCCGAAGCCACTGAATTCGACGAGGCCGCGGGCTGCCCGATCAATCCGAAGGACATCAGCGTCGCGGAAGCGGCCAAAGGCAAGAAAATCGCGATCTTCGCCGTGCCGGGCGCGTATACACCGACCTGCTCGGCGAAGCACGTCCCGAGCTACGTGAAAAACTACGACAAGCTCAAGGCGAAAGGGGTGGACGAGATCTGGTGCGTCGCGACGAACGACGCCTTCGTGATGGGCGCCTGGGGCCGCGACCAGAAGGCGGGCGGCAAGGTCCGCATGCTCGCCGACGGCAGCGGCGAATGGACCAAGAAGCTCGGCCTCGAGCTCGATCTCATCGCGCGCAACATGGGCGTGCGCTCGCAGCGCTACTCGATGCTGGTCGAGAACGGCGTGGTGAAGAAACTGAACATCGAAGCGCCGGGGAAATACGAGGTGAGCGGGGCCGAGGTGATGCTGACGCAGCTTTGAACCCCGCCCGGCTCATTGCGGCGCTCGGCCTCATCGCCGGCTGCGCGACCGGCATCGGATCGCAGGCGCTCGCGCAGGAGTACCCGGCGAGGCCGATCCGATTCATCGTGTCCTTCCCGCCCGGGGGCACCGTCGACATCACCGCGCGCATCATGCAGCCCGCGCTCTCGCAGAGCCTCGGGCAGCCGATCGTCATCGAGAATCGGGGCGGCGCCGGCGGCGCGGTCGGCACCGAAGCGGCGGCGAAGAGCGCGCCCGACGGCTACACGTTCCTGTTCACGCTCTCCTCGCACACGATCAATCCTTTCCTCTACAAGCTCAACTACGACGTCGAGCGCGACTTCGCCCCCGTGTCGCTCATCGTCAGCGTGCCGCAGCTCATCGCCGCGAACCCGAACGCGCCAGCGAAGACGCTGCGGGAATTGGTCGCGGCGGCGCGGGAGCGCCCCGGCTTCTACGCCTACGCTTCGCCCGGCAACGGCACGCCCGGCCACATTGCGGCCGAGCTGCTGAAGCTCAGGACCGGAATCAACATCGTGCACGTGCCGTACAAGGGAGGCGGCCCGGCGGTCGCGGATGTGCTCGCGGGACAGGTTCCGTTCCTCTTCCTCACCGCGTCGGCGGCGCTCTCGCACGCGCGCTCGGGAAGACTGCGCGCGCTTGCGGTCACGACGCGGAAGCGCACTGCTTCCGCGCCGGACATTCCCACCGTCGCCGAGGAGCTGAACCTTCCGGACTACGAAGTCGATTCCTGGTGCGCGATGTTCGCTCCCGCGAAGACGCCGGCGGCGATTGTCGCGCGCATGCAGAAGGAGGCCGCCCGCGTGATGCACCTGCCGGAGGTGAAGCAGAAGCTCGTCGAGCAGGGTGCGGACCCGGTGGGCAGCAGCTCGGAGGAGCTCGAACGCGTCGTGAAGTCCGAGCTCAAGAGCTGGGCCGCGGTGATCCGCGACGCAGGAATCAAGCCGGAGTAGCTAGACTGCGGCGCGCGCGGGCGCGCCCGAGCCCTTGATCTGCGTGCGGTGCATCACCCGGCGCGCCTTGGGATCGAAGGCGTCGCGGCGGTGCATGGTGGTGCGGTTGTCCCAGAGAACCAGATCGCCGAGCGCCCATCGGTGCCGGTAGACCGCCGTCTCGACGAAGGACCAGATTCTGTCGAGCAGCCGCTCTGATTCCTCGATCGCGAGGCCGACGACGTAGGCGTTGAGCCTGCGCCCGAGGTAGAGCCCACGCTCGCCCGATTCGGGGTGGCGGATGACGATCGGGTGCGGCGTGCCGGTCGAGGTGCGCGGATCGCGCGTCGCCGTCAATCCCTTGCGCAGGTTGCCGCCGGAATCGTAGGTGCCGTCGTGCTTGATGTCGAGGTCCTTGATCCGCGCGACCAGTTCCCGGGGCATCGCTGCGAGTGCCGCCTTCATGCCGCAGAACCAGGTGTCGCCGCCCGCGGCCGGAATCTCGAGCGAATAGAGCATCGAGGCATCAGGCGGCCGGGCCAGGTAGCTCATGTCGGTGTGCCATGCGGCCTCCCCGTCGCCCAGCGCGCCGATCGGCTCGCCGGCTTCGTCCCGCACGTTCGAGATGACGTAGATGTCCGGATAGCCCGGAGGCGACCTGCGCCC
>DATHHZ010000112.1:0-3180 GCA_035316965.1 Burkholderiales bacterium
GCAGAGCGTGCAGCAAGGTTTCACCGACAAGATCTCCACGAACGACCCCTACATAGCGAATTTGCGCGTGGGGCGCTTCAAGCCCGGTGTGGTACGCGTCGTGCTCGACCTGAAGAGCGAGGTCAAGCCGCAGATCTTTACGCTCGCGCCGATCGGTGAATACGGACACCGCCTGGTGCTGGATATCTATCCGATCGAACCCCTTGACCCGATACTGGCGTTGTTGCAAAAGCGCGAGCTGAAGACCGCACCAGGGATATTCGGAACGCCTGATGAGCAGGAACCGGAAGCCGGCCCGAGCATCAAACAGCCGGTCAGCCCCCGCGTTGACCGCCTGGTCACCATCGCCGTGGATGCCGGGCACGGCGGGGAAGACCCGGGAGCCCGGGGGCGCCGCGGGACCCGAGAAAAACACGTCACCCTGACGATCGCACGCAAATTGAAGTCCTTGATCGATTCCGAACCCGATATGCGCGCCATGCTGACTCGGGACGGCGACTACTTCATCGAGCTCGGAGCGCGCGTCGAGAAAGCTCAGCTCGTCAAGGCCGATTTATTCGTGTCGATTCACGCAGACGCCTTCATCAAGCCTCACGTTCGCGGCTCGTCGGTATTTGCGCTCTCGGAACGTGGTGCCTCGAGCACCGCTGCCCAGTGGCTGGCGAGGGGCGAAAATAGAGCCGATCTGATCGGCGGGGTCAACCTCGCACGCAAGAGGGACCGCTATCTTGAAATGACCCTCAACGACCTCAGCCTGACGGCCCAAGTCAACGACAGCCTCAAGCTCGCTCGCGCTGTGCTAGGGGAGCTGGGAGGTGTGAACCCCTTGCACAAGGGAAGCGTCGAGCAGGCGGGCTTTGCGGTGCTGAAATCACCTATCCCCTCCATCCTCGTCGAAACGGCTTTCATCAGCAATCCCGACGAGGAGACTCGTCTCAACGACGCGGCCTACCAGGAAAAAATTGCACACGCGATTCTTCGCGGCGTCAAGAGTTACATCGCGAAAAATCCCCCTCTATCCCGCTCCACCCTCGCGTCGATTCGCTGATTCCCCGGTCGGCCCGCCCTCGGTTCCTGCCACCTTCAGTCGCTGCCTAACGTACTCGAACGCGAGCGGCGTCACGGAAAGGACGACGATGCCGAGGATCACCCAAGTGAGGTTCTGCTTCACGAAGGGCACGTTGCCGAACCAGTAACCGGCGTACAGCAGCGAAAGCACCCACGCAAGCGCGCCGGCCAGGTTGTAAGCAGTGAAGTTCAAGTAAGTCATGCGCGCGATGCCGGCGACGAACGGGGCGAAAGTCCTCAGGATAGGCACGAAACGGGTGATGACGATGGTTTTCCCGCCGTGCTTCTCGTAGAACTCGTGCGCGCGATCCAGCGCCCTTCGATTGAAGAACCGCGACTCCTCCCAATGGAAGACTTTCGGACCTATGACGCGGCCGATCGAGTAGTTCACGGTGTTGCCGAGCACCGCCGCGGCGACCAGCAGCAGAGCAAGCAGGTGCACGTCGATGCCGCCGCCGGCCGCAAGCGCACCGGCGATGAAAAGCAAGGAGTCTCCGGGAAGAAAAGGCGTCACGACCAGGCCGGTCTCGCAAAAAATGATGGTGAAGAGCAACAGGTAAACCCAGGCGCCGTGTTGCTGGAGCAGTGTTGCAAGATGGCGGTCGAGATGAACCAGCAGGTCCCAGCCGGAAAGCAGGAGCTCCACCGCAGTATTCTACCGCGTCACATATAATTGGATCCGCGCGCCGTTTTGAAACGGGCGCGCAGCGCCGTTTAATCGGCCCTTGGGAAGAATCGCAAACGTGCCCGCCATCCGCCCGCTGCCCGAAACGCTCATCAGCCAGATCGCGGCAGGGGAAGTAGTCGATCGGCCGGCGTCGGTGCTCAAGGAGCTTCTCGAAAACAGCCTCGATGCTGGCGCGACCGATATCGGCATCGCGCTCGCCGGGGGTGGCATCAAGCAGATCCGCGTCGTCGACAACGGCTCAGGCATCGCGAAGGACGATCTGCCGATGGCTTTCGCTCGGCATGCGACCAGCAAGATCGCCTCGCTCGAGGACCTCGAGCAGATCCGCTCGCTCGGATTTCGCGGCGAGGCGCTGGCGAGCATCGCCTCGGTCGCGCGCGTCGTCATGGCGAGCCGCTCCACCGGAGCGGCCCACGCCTTTGCCCTCAGCGCTGAAGCCGGGAGCATCGGCGCAGTGGAGCCCGCGGCACAGCCCACCGGGACTGCGGTCGAGGTCAATGACCTGTATTACAACACGCCGGCTCGGCGCAAATTTCTCAAGAGCGACGCCACCGAATTCGCCCACTGCGAGGCCGTTTTCACGCGCGCGGCCCTGTCGCGGCCCGATGTCACTTTTACCCTGAGGCACAACGGCCGAGTCGCGGCGCGGTTCGCGCCCACCGACCCCGCGCAGCGGGTCGAGGCGGCGCTGGGCCCGGAGTTCGCGCAGTCGATGCGCTCGGTTGAGGCGAACAGCGTGCTGAAACTCTCCGGTTTCGCCGGGTCGCCCGCCTACACCCGCGCCTCTCGGGACGCGCAGTTCGTCTACGTAAACGGCCGGTTCGTGCGCGACAAGCTGCTCTCGCACGCGCTGCGCGAAGCGTATCGCGACGTCCTGCACGGAGAACGCCATCCCGCGTACGTGCTTTTCCTCGAGATCGACCCGCGCGGGGTGGACGTCAACGTCCATCCGGCGAAGATCGAGATCCGCTTCCGCGACCCGCGCGCCGTGCACCAGTTCGTGTTTCATGCGGTCGCGAAAGGTCTTTCCGGCACGGCGGCCGAAACGCCGGCCGCGATCGCATCTCCCCTCGTAACAGGCAGCTCCATACGGCCGCGAGCCGCCCAGGCTGCGCTGGGCCTCGCGCAGCCGGTGGCGAGCTATACGGCGATGTTCGCCGACCGGCGCTCGAGCGCCAGCGCCGCTGCGGCACAAAGCACCGCGCGCGAAGATCCGAACGAGCCGGAGGCACCGCCGCTCGGCTTCGCGCTTGCACAGTTGCACGGCGTCTATATCCTCGCGCAGAACCGGGAGGGGCTGATCCTGGTCGACATGCACGCCGCGCACGAGCGCATCCTCTACGAAAAGCTCAAGGGAGCGCTCGAATCCCGCGCGATGAACACCCAGAAGCTGCTCATCCCCTCCACCTTCCACGCGGACCGGG
>DATHHZ010000113.1:0-10773 GCA_035316965.1 Burkholderiales bacterium
AGGAAATCAGCCTGGAGGACGTGCGGCTCGCTCTCGATCGCATGCCGGACCGCTTCTTCGAGCATCCGGCGACGGTCCTCGTCATGACCAATCTTTACTATTCCGAAGCGCCGTGGCTCACGCCGAAATCGGTCACGGCTGCCACGAGTCTGGTCTGGAAGGAGTTCGCCCTTACCGGAGCCACCTCCAGCGAGTTCGAGCAGCAGATCACCGAGCTGCAGCCGTTCCTGAACGAGCACTGGCGCGCGTCGGTGAGCAAGGCGAGCGGAAACCCCGCCTATGCGAAGCCGGTGGTGCTGGTGTTCTACCGGGAAGATCACAAATTCCTACTCGACCAGGTGTTACCGCGCCGCGGCGTCGCCCGCGCCGACTACGACCTGGTCATCGCGTCGCAGCCGTACCGCGCCCGCGCTTCGGCCGAGTTCAAGGCGTCCAAGGTCCTAGCACCGCTCGCGCGGAGCCTTGCGCCGGGCGGGCGGATGATCGCGATCCATTCGCACGGCCGGGACCCGGGGCTGGAGATCGTCCAGCGTATCTGGCCGGGAGAAAATCCGTTCCAGACCGATCGCCATTCGCTCCTGAAGGCCACCCGCTCGGCGCTCGGGGCAGACGGCCGCGACCTCAACTTCAACGCCTACGCCGACAACCGCTCGATATTCCGCTACGAGATGCACACGCTGCCGGAGGAAATCAGCGACGCGATCGGTACCTCAACCCTGCTCGCCGCGTGGAACGCCGCCGTTTACGTGGCGCAGATCGAGGATCAGCGCTTGGGCGAGGTCATGGGGGACCGGGGCTACCTCGAAGCCACGCAGGAAGTGCTGCGCCGCCACAGGGGGTTGTGGTTCCTCGACGAGTCCTACGTGATCTCGCGCAAACGCGACTGACGCGCATGCAGGCGGGCTTCACCATGGAATCTCACTTCGCCACCCGATTCGTGCGCCCGTCGCCGGAGGACGAGCACCGAAACATTCAAGTTCTGCTAGCGGGGGCTTCGCTCGAATTGTCATCGCGCGATCCTGCCGAGATCGACGCTTGCGCCGGCCTGTTGGAACCGGAGACAGTGGTTTACATCAGCATGCCGCCGGGACAGACCTACCACGGAACCGTGGCGCTGGCCAGACGCTTGAGGCGAGCCGGCTTTTGCCCGGTTCCCCACGTTGCGGCGCGCCGGATCGCCAGCCGCGACGCGCTCGATGAATACCTTGCGCGCGCAGCCGGCGAGGCAGGGGTGGACAGTGCCCTTGTGATCGGCGGCGACAGCGACCGGCCAAGCGGGCCGTTCGAATCGAGCCTCGCGGTGCTTGAAACCGGCTTGTTCCAGCGGCATGGCATCGTGCATATCGGTGTGGCGGGCTACCCCGAAAGCCACCCCAAGGTCGCGGCTTCCGCGCTCGAGATGGCACTGGCCGAGAAAAAAAGCCTCGCCCGGCGGACGGGTCTCGATCTGCAGGTGGTAACGCAGTTCTGCTTCGAGGCCGAGCCGGTGCTCGTGTGGGCGGCGAAAATGAAAGGACACGGACTGCCGGTTCGCGTGGGGCTCTCGGGTCCGGCGAGCTTGCCCCGGCTGCTGCGATTTGCGGCGCTTTGCGGAATCGGGAACTCGGTCCGCGCGCTGAAGGCGCGACCCCAGGCGATTACGCGCCTTCTGGTCGAAGCCGGCCCGGAAGCAGTGGCGAGGGACATTGCACGCCGAAGTGGTCCGCCGATCGCGGGCGTCCATTTCTTCTGCTTTGGCGGACTGATCCGCACCGCGCGCTGGCTGCGGGCGGTTCGGGAAGGGCGCTTCGAGCTGACCGGGGACGGGAGCTTTCGCGTCGGCGCCGCCTGAGGACCACCGGTCCAGTTTTCCTCGCTCTGTCCGAGATAAGCACTGATGGATAAGGCAGAATACGCGCGATGCACACGCAGGCGCTCATCGTCGGCGGCGGCCCGGTCGGTCTTGCGCTCGCCATCGATCTCGGCAGGCGCGGCGTGCGCTGCACGTTGATCGAGCAGAAGGAAGCGCCGCAATTCCTGCCGAAGATGGAACGATGCAATGCGCGCACCATGGAAATCTTCCGGCGCATGGGAATCGCCGACAAGGTCCGCGCCGCCGGCCTGCGCGACGACGTCCCGATGGACGTGTTCATCATCCTGTCGCTGGCCGAGCCCCCGCTCCTGCATCTGCCCTATCCTTCTGTGAAGAGGGCGCGCGCCGAGATCCGCGCCTGCAGCGACGGGAGCATGCCGCTGGAACCGTACCAGCTCATCTCGCAGTACACGCTCGAGCCCCTGCTGAAGTCGATCGCCGAGGGGCTACCCTCGGTGACGGTACGCTACGGCTGCCGGCTCGAGTCATTTACCCAGGACGAGTCCGGGGTCACCGCGCGTGTGAAGCACGCGAACGGCACGGGCGGCGCGATCGGCGCGTCGTATATGGTGGGCTGCGACGGCGGCGGGAGCACGGTGCGCAAGCAGCTCGGCATCAAGCTGCGCGGCGAGTACAACATACTCGAGTTGCGCCAGGCGCTGTATCGCTGCGACGAGCTGTTCGAGCGCATCCCCATAGGCAACGGCCCCGGCAAGGGGCGTCACTATCACGTCGCCGACGGCAACAGCACTTTTCTCATAATGCAGGACTCGACGAAGCACTTCACCTTGCACGCCTTGGTCGAGAAGGACGACGACATGAAGGCGATGTTCGAGCGCACCGTCGCAATTTCGGTGAAGTACGAGATGCTCACCTGCGCCCCGTGGCGGCAAAACCTGGTGCTGGCGGACCGTTATCGCGATGGCCGCGTATTCCTCGCCGGCGACGCCGTGCACCTTGTTATACCTACCGGGGGTCTCGGCATGAACTCCGGCGTCGGCGACGCGATCGATCTTTCCTGGAAGCTCGCGGCGACCCTGCAGGGATGGGGCGGGCCCGCGCTGCTCGACTCGTACGACTCCGAGCGGCGGCAGGTCGGCGAGCGCAACGTCGGCGCCTCACGCTACGCTTCGCTCGGGCGGCGCAAGTGGCACGCGCAATACCGGCCGAACATTCGCGAGAACACGCCCGAAGGCGCTGCCACGCGTGAGAACCTCGTGCGCGTCGCCAGCGTCGAGCAGCCCAAGTCAAACGAGATGATCGGCGCCGAGCTCGGCTACCGCTACGTCGGTTCCCCGATCGTGTGCGCCATTCCCGGCGGGCCCGAGCACCGCTTCAGGGTCTATGAGCCGAGCACGTGGCCTGGCGCGCGCCTGCCGCACGTGTGGCTCGGCGACGGCACGCCGATGCAGGACCACATTCCGTACGAGGGCTACACGCTGCTGCGCCTCGGCCGCACGAACGCCGACACGTCAGCGCTGGAAAAGGCGCTGCGGGCCTTTGGCGCGCCGCTCGCCGTACTCGACATGCCGGACGACGCGCCGCGCCAAGTGTACGGGCACGACCTCCTGCTGCTCCGGCCCGACCTGCACGTCGCCTGGCGCGGCAATCGGCCGCCTGAGGATCCGGGAAACGTAGCGGCAACCGTGACCGGGTACGGGGAATCCGATCGAGGTGCTCAGGCGACTCGGCGACTTTCCGGTTGAGGCCGGCGCATGAACTTCACCGGCTTCGGCTTGGGGGGCAGCGGCGCGATGCCGTGCGTCTCCAGGGAGAGCTCGAGCTTGCGGCCTTCCGGGTCGGCCAGCGCCGCCTCGCGCGCCTTGCGGATCGCTTCGATCCGGGCGTGGTCGTCCGGCACCGCGTCGCCCTCGACGAGCGTGTCGAGGATCCTCAGGAAGTTGCCCTTGCCGCGCTGGTGCGTGTCGCCGTAGCCCTTGATCAGCCTGCCGCACAGGGCAATTTCGAGGGCGAGCCCCGCGTCCCGCTTCGCCGCCGCGGCGATCGCGACCAGCCAGCGGCCGATCAATACTTGCTCCTCGTGCCAGCGCGAGGTGAGAGGCCGCAGCGGCCGCAGCCAAGCGAGGAAACGCAGCACGAGAAATCCGCTCACGCTGGTCGTCTTGACGTGCATGCCGATGTTGAGCTTCCTGGCGAGACCGCTCGCCTCGGCCAAGGCCTTCAACGGCCGGGCGAGAAAGCGCGGGAGCACCGCGGTGAACTCGTCCACGCCGGGCTTCAGGAATTCGACGATGTGCACCGGCTCGTGCGGCTTCGCCTGCACTTCCTCGCGCACGCGCTCGAAGCGGCTTCTGCGCGTCTTCAGGTCGGCGACGCGAATCACGTCTTCGTAGCACATCCACAGTGCGAGAAAACGCCCGGTTTCGTTGGTGAGCCCGTATTCGTCTGCAGCGTGGTCGAGATTCACGATCGGCTCGAGGCGGTCCAGGTAGAGCCTCGCGTAGCCGCGGTCCTGAAAATCGGCGCAGCGCGCCGCGCCCTCTTCGAGCATGGCGCGAGTTTCCTCTGGGAAGGTCTGCCTGACTCGTTCCGAGCCGCTCACGCGCTTCTTTTCTGCAGGTGTCACAGTCTTACCCGACGCCGATCCGGCCGCGGCATCGAAGCCCGCCGCAAAACCTCTCAGGCTCGCCTCGGCGCCCTTGCCGCCCGAGCGGATCGCCGCCTCGCAATCGCCACGCGAGAGCGGCAGCGTTCCGGAGCCTGCGAGCGCCCCGAACATGACCGCACTGATCACGGTGCCTGCCGCATTCGCCTGCGCCTGCATGTCGAACAGGATCGCGCGCTTCGCGAGCGCCCGTGCCGCCTTGAGCACGACCTCGCTGTCGAATCGCCCGTCGCCCATCTGCATCTTCTCGGCGACGGTGTAGATGCGGTGCGTCGAGGCGATCAGCGTGGTCCGGTCGCGCGTCACGAAGCCGTTTTGCATCGCGCGTCCGGCCTCGAGCAGCTCGGAGGCGACCATCACGTCCACATAGCAGGGCGCGGGCGTGAGCGTCATCACCGGTCGCCTGGCGCCGAGCTCCGAGATCTTCGCCGGATAGATCTCGACGTAATAGGTAGTGGCGCCGGTGCGCTGCGCCACGCCGGGAATCGAGGTGCTCTGCACCGGATAGTCGCGCGCGGTCGCGGCTGCGATGATCCAGTCGGCGAGGACGCCGCCGCCTTCGCCGCCGAGAGCGGCGATCAGGATCGTGATGGGACGTTCGGGTAGCACTATTGCCTTTCCCCTTCGGCCGGCTGCAGCCAGCCGATGATGGTGTTGCGCAGTCGCGCAGCGATTCGGTCCAGGACGTTCGGGTTCTGCACGATTTCGGCGCGGAAGAACGAGGGACACAGAATCGCCGCATGGGCGACTTCACCGCACAGCCCGCAGCCGACGCAGTCGTTGTTCACGTGCGCGACCGGGTCGACTTTCAGCGGATCGCTAGCCGCCTTGATGGTGAGCGAGGGGCAGCCGGAGAGGCGGATGCAGGAGTGGTCTCCCGAGCACACGTCCTCGTCCACGCCGAAGCGCGTGCGCACCACGCGCTTGCCTGCTTTGAGGGCCGCGGCGATCTGCGGGCGGATACGCCGCTGGCGCTCGAGCTGGCACTCGGCGTCGGCGATGATGACCTTCAGCCCCTTGTACGCGGAGCTCATTGCTTCGCGTAGTGTCTTCGCCATCTCGCTGACGCGGTAGGTGTACACCGGCTTGATCCACTCGACGCCGATACCCTTCAAGGCACGCTCGATGCTCATGTCGCCCGATTTCCATTCGGTCTGGTGCAGGGAGGAGGGGATGTTCTGCGTGCCCGTCGCCGAGGTGTAGCCGTTCTTCATGATGACGAGGATGCCGTCGCTCTTGTTGAACACGGCGTTGGCGATGCCCGAGGTGAGACCGTTGTGCCAGAAACCGCCGTCGCCCATGATGGTGACGGTGCGCCCGGAAAACATCGGTGCGATTCCGGAGTTCGAGGCGAGCCCCAGCCCGTAGCCGAGCACGGTGTTGCCGATATTGAACGGGGGCAGGGTGGAAAAGGTGTGGCAGCCGATGTCCGCCGAGATGTGAAACGCGCCCGACTCGCGCTCGATCAGCTTCATCGCCGAGAACACCGGCCGCTCCGGGCAGCCGATGCAGAACCCCGGCGGGCGCGCGGGTACGGCCCCTCCGAGCAGCTCGGCGGCACGCTGCTTCGTTGCGCTGAGCGCGTCCAGCACGCGATGAATGCCGCCGGGATCGACGCCCGCTTTTTCGATGTGGGGCGCCACGGCTGCCAGCCATTTCGCGACGCCCGTGAGCACGGTTTCGCCGGTGTACTCGCCCGCCATCGGCAGGAAATCCTTGCCGTGCACCTTCGTCTGCAGGTCGGCGCGGCGCAGGACCGCGTGCAAGGCGTCCTCGAGATAGGCCGGCTGGCCTTCCTCGACCATCAGCACCGCATGCTTGCCCGCGCAGAACGCGCCGACTTCCTCCGGAATGAGCGGGTACGTGACGTTCAGGACGTAGATCGGGATTTTCGAAACGCCGAAGATGTCGGCAAGCCCGAGCTGCTGCAGCGTGCGCACCGCGACGTTGTACATGCCGCCCTGGCAGATGATTCCCAATTCACCGATCGGTCCCTCGAACACCTCGTTCAGCCGGTTCTCGCGGATGAACTTCACCGCCGCCGGCCAGCGCACCTCGACCTTGTGCTTTTCCTGCGCGTAAGTCGCCGGCGGAAGAGAGACGCGGGCGAAGTCGAATTCGGGGTTCTCGATCGTGTTCCTACGCGAGAACTGCGGCGCGCGGTTGTCTTTCGCATCGAAAGCGCCGTGTACGTGGCAGGCGCGGATGCGCAACTCCAGCATCACCGGGGTGTTCGAAGCTTCCGACAGCTCGAAACCCTTCTCCACCATCCTGACGATGGTCGGAAGATTCGGCCGCGGATCGAGCAGCCAGATCTGCGACTTCATCGCAAAGGCGTGGCTGCGCTCCTGGATGATCGAGGCGCCCTCGCCGTAGTCCTCGCCGATCACGATGAGCGCGCCGCCGCGCACGCCGACCGACGCGAGGTTGGAAAGCGCGTCGGAGGCGACGTTGGTGCCGACCGTGGATTTCCACGCCACGGCGCCGCGCAAGGGGTAATTGATCGAGGCGCCGAGCATCGCAGCCGCGCCCGCCTCGGAGGCGTTGGTCTCGATATGGATGCCGAGCTCGTCCATGATGTCCCGGGCGTCGTTCAGCACGTCCATCACGTGCGACACGGGCGCTCCCTGGTAGCCGCCGACGTAGGAGATGCCCGACTGCAACAGGGCCTTGGTCACGGCCAGAATGCCTTCCCCGTGGAAAGTCTGCCCCGCGCCCAGCTTGAGCAGCTCGACCTCTTTGGTGAAGGAGCGTTCCATGGCTATTCGCGGGCTAGAAAAGCGCCTTCGGGAGCCACACCGCGACCGCCGGCACGAAGAACACCAGCGCGAGCACGAGCAGGCTCATGAAGAGGTAGGGCACCACTGCCCGGAAAATGTGTCCCATCGTGACCTGCGGCGGCGATACGCCCTTCATGGTCATGAGAAGGAGTCCGTGCGGCGGCAGCAGCAGACCGAGCTGCATGCAGATGAGGAACATCACGCCGAACCACACCGGGTCGACGCCGAATTTCTGAACCAGCGGCATGAAGATCGGGAGCGTGATCATCATCATGCTGACCTGCTCGACGAACAGGCCGAGGAAGATCAGCACGAGCATCATCGCCGCGATGAGCCCAAGCGGCGGCAGGCCGAGCGTGGCGATGATCTCGACCATGCCGTTGCTCGCTCCGGAAAAGGACAGGATCTGCGAGAAGGTCGTCGCGCCGACGATGATGAAGAGGATCATTCCCGAGATGCTCGCCGTGCCGCGCAGCGCGAGCGCTAGATTCTGCAAGGTAAGCGCCCGGTAGGCGGCGGCGAGCAGGATTGTGAACAGTGCGCCGATCGCAGCGGATTCGGTCGGCGTCGCCCAGCCAGCGGACATCGAAGCGACCACGATGACGAAAATCGAGACCAGCGGCACCACGTACTGGACCAAGGGGCGGAATTTCTCCCAGCCACGGTACTCGGTGAAGCTCGCGGCCGGCGCGAGCGACGGATTCATCTTCACGCGCACCACGATGTAGACGACGAAGGCGAGGCTCAGGATCAGGCCCGGCACGATGCCGCCGATCAGGAGCTTGGAGATCGAGATTCCCGAGAGGCTGCCCAGCAGCACGGTCAGCGCCGAGGGCGGGATCAGCATGTCGACCGCGCCGATCGCCATCAGCGGGCCAGTCGCCATGGTCGGGTGATACCCGCGCGCGAGCATCACCGGCAGCATCAGGCTCCCGAGCATCGCGGTAGTCGCGATGGTCGAGCCCGAGATCGCCGAGAACACGGTTCCCGCGACCACCGCCACCACGGCGAGCCGGCCGGGCACTTGCCGGATCAGGCGCTCGACGCCGTCGATCACTTTCACGGCGAGCCCCGTGTGGAACAGCACTTCGCCCATGAGGATGAAGAGCGGGATGGGAGTGAGCGAAAAGCTCGCGACCGACCCGACGGAGTTGCGGGCGAACTGGACCAGACCCGCCTCGCCGCCAAGGAACAGCCACGCGCCCAGCAGGTTGATCACCAGGAACGAGAACGCCACCGGCAGGCCGAGGAACAGGAGCGCCGTCGAGCCGCCGAGCATCAGCCATGCCCCCGCCTCCCATGACATGGCTCTAGCCGGTCGAGACCGCGTCGTCGCGCGGCGCGCGCTCGCCGAGCGCGAGGCGGCGCATGCGGAAGAGCATCTCGAGAGACAGCGCGAGGAACGCCACCGGAAGCGCACTGAGCAGCCACCACTCCGGCGTGACCAGCGTCTTGATCGAGACCGATCCCGCATTGAAGCTCGCAAGGGCGGCGCGAGCGCCGTAGTAGGCGATGAAGAGGCAGGAGGCGAGGCCCAGGACGTCCACCACCCACTCGAAGGACCAGCCGACCCGATTCGGCACTGCGCGCAGGATGATGTCCACCCGGATGTGCTGCCCGCGCCGAAGCAGCCACGGCGCGGTAAGCATGGTGATGAGGTAGAGCGCGCCTTCCGAGATCTCGTTGCTCCACTCGAGCCCGGCGACGCCCGGGATGATGCGCACGTTGCGCAGCAGCACATCGGCGCAAATCATCAGCGTCATGCCGAGCACCAGCGCGCACGCCGCGAGGGCGAACGCCTCGAGGAGCCTTCCGTACGCCGCCTCGAGCCGGTCCATGGCTATTTCGCGAGCACCTTCTGCAGCTGCGGGCCGTATACCGGGCTTGCCTTGATGGCGTTTGCCCAGCCGACCTCCTTCGCCTTCTCGACGAACGCCTTGTTGGTCGCCGCGTCGAAAGTGATCACCTGTATGCCCGCCTCGGTCTGGCGCTTGGCCTCCTGTTGGTTGTAGGACTTCCAGAAGTCGTTCTGTACCTCGTAGGCCTGGGCCTTGCGCTCGAGGTAGTCGCGCTGCGCCGGCGTCAGGGACTTGTACTTGTCGAGGTTGATGATCAGCGCCACCTCGGCGTTGTAGAAGCCCGGGTCGACGCGGTACTTGGTCTTCTCCTGCCAGTTCAGGTCGAAGAGCGCGTGGATCGGCCAGCCGTAGCCGTCGATCACGCCGCGCTCGAGCGCGGTGTAGACCTCGCCGGGTGCGGTGGTCATGACCTGCGCGTTCATCGACTGGAAGAACTCGCGGTACACCGGCGTGATGCGGATCTTCAGTCCGGTGAGGTCGGGTTTGTCGATCTTCCTGTTGAGATAGATATGGAAGGGCGTGAACTCGACGACCTTGGCGAGATAGCGCATGTTGCCCTTCTCGGCCCAGATCTTGTTGATCAGGTCGAAGCCGCCGTTCTTGCGCTGGTCCGCGGCACTGGTCTCCGAGAGCTTGAGGATGTCCGCCTCGGGCATGACGTTCGTGTAGAAGGCGCCGGTGCTGAAGCCGATGTCCACCACGCCGGTCTGCACCGCCTTGCCGACCTCGAAGGTCGGAATCGCCTTCGGCCCGCCGATGAAGTTGATCTGCAGGACGCCTTTGCCGTCCTTGTTGACGTCGGCGATCCAGTCGAGCGTGCGCTTCACGTAGAACTGGTTCTCGGGGAAAGCGCTGACCAAGCGCAGCGTTATTTCCTGCGCGCAGGCGATCCCGGAAATTGCGGCAAGCGCCGCGGCGAGCACGAGTCTGGGTGCGAAGCGGATCATGGCTGTCTACTCCTCCGGGGGTCTTCGATGCTTGTTGGAATGATCGGGGCAGCGTAGGCGTGGGGGTATGTTACACCCACACCTGCAGCACGTAGTCGTAGGCCGCCTGCGCGTTGGTCATGTCGACCCGCTGCAGCTTGATGCGGTAGCCGTCCCTCGTCTTCTTCAGGTGGAGGATGTACAAGCCGGCGAAGTGGCGCACGTCGTCGCGGCGCAGCTCCATCATGTGGAAGCGCGAGCGCGCCACCACGTCGCCGTTCGCGGATTCGCGCTCGACGACGACGTTGCCGACCACGTGGTTCGTGCCCCAGAGCGGCCGCTGCGACCAGGCGTCCGGGTGCAGCACCCGCTTCATTCGCACAGTCATCAGGTTCTTGTCCTCGGCGAAGATCGCGGGCATGCCGTCCCAGGTGGCGTGCGACGGGTCGGGGGGCATCCAGTACATGCCGTCCTCGGCGAAGAGGTCGATGTAGTCCTGCCAGCGCTTCTCGTCGAGCAGCTCGGCCTGCCGGTAGAGAAACTGCTCGACCGCGTGCTGCGTGTCGTGTCCGTTGGACGCCGTCTTCGCAGCCCGGACTGGCCGTCCCGCCGCCGCGGTCTTCCTCGCGGGGTTCTTCGCCGTCCGCCTCTTCACGTCACTCACCCGGGGCCATGTACTGCGTCCAGGCTTTCATCTGGTTGCGCATGGGCGCTTCCGACGTGCCGCAGT
>DATHHZ010000114.1:0-3787 GCA_035316965.1 Burkholderiales bacterium
CTCGCAGGAATCGTCATCGCGCTCCCGGCTCTGCGTGAGCATCCGGAGGACATTCCCGAGATCGCCAGCCTCATGCTTGCCCAGCTGGTGGAAACACGCTTTTGTCCGCCGCGAAACTTCTCCACCGGCGCCCTCAACGTCCTGCGCTATTTCGCCTGGCCGGGTAACCTCGAGGATCTCGCCGCAGCAGTGCGTAACTTGGCGCTCACCAGCTTGGAGGAGGAGATAGGTGTCGCGGACGCGGAACGAGTGCTGCCGCAGTTCGCACGCCGTGCCGCGGAGACCGACCTGTCGCTCGATCTCCCCCTGCGCGAGGCCCGCGAGGCCTTCGAGCGAACCTACTTCGAGCATCATCTTGCACAGGTGAACGGCTCTATTGCGCGCGTTGCGGAACGAAGCGGTCTCGAGCGCACGCACTTGTACCGCAAGTTGAAAGCGCTCGGCATTCTCGCCGGGCGAAAAGAAGACTGACTCCGATACGAGTTCGGCATAAAATGCGTGCCTTTTCGCACGGATTTCCACCTTGAAAATCGTAATTCTCGGCGCCGGCCAGGTCGGCTCATCGGTTGCCGAAAGCCTGGTGTCCGAAGCCAACGACATCACGGTCGTGGATACCGACGGTACCAGGCTGCGCAACCTCCGCGACCGCCTGGATCTGCGCACGGTGCTCGGCAGCGCCGCGCACCCCTCCGTGCTTCTCGAGGCGGGCATCGAGGACTGCGACATGATGATCGCGGTGACGCAAAGCGACGAGACCAACCTGGTCGCCTGCAAGCTGGCACAGGTGTTGTTCAACGTCCCGACCCGAATCGTCCGCCTGCGCGCCACCGACTATCTTTCCAACGAGCGTGTGCTCGGCCCGGACTGCTTCGACGTGGATCTGGCAATCTGTCCGGAGCAGATCCTCACCGACTACATCGTCAAGCTCATAGAGTTTCCCGAAGCGCTGCAGGTGCTCGAGTTCGCACACGGCAAGGTGAGTCTGGTCGCAGTGCGCGCATTCCAAGGCGGTCCCCTGGTCGGTCACCCGCTGAAGGACTTGAGGAAACACATCCCCTCCGTGGATACGCGCATCGCGGCGATATTCCGCGGCGACAGCCCTATCCTGCCCGAGGGCGACACCGTGGTGCAGGCCGGAGACGAAGTATTTTGCCTCGCCGCCACCGAAGACATCCGCCAGGTCATGCACGAGCTCAGGCGCATGGACGCGCCGGTGAGGAGGGTCATGATCGCCGGGGGCGGCAACATCGGATTGCGACTGGCGCGTGCGATCGAGCGCGACTACGCGATCAAGATCATCGAATACGACAAGAGGCGCTGCGAGATACTCTCGACCCGCCTCGACCGGGCCCTCGTATTGCAAGGGGACGTCACCGACGAAGGACTCCTGGCGGCGGAAAACGTCTCCGACATGGATCTCTTCGTCGCGGTGACCAATGACGACGAAAACAACATCATGTCGTGCCTGCTGGCCAAGCGCATGGGTGCGCGCCGCGTCGTGGCGCTCATCAACCGCCGCTCCTACGTCGATTTGCTGCAGGCCGGCGAGATCGATATCGCGATTTCGCCGGCGCAGGCGACCATCGGCACGCTGCTCGCGCACGTGCGGCGCGGCCATGTCACCCGGGTGCACAGCCTGCGGCGCGGCGTGGCGGAAGCGCTCGAGGCGGTGGTGCACGGGGATCGCGACTCCTGCCGCTGCGTCGGCCGGAAAATCGAGGAAATCGACCTGCCCAAGGGCGCTGCAGTCGCCGCGATCGTGCGCGGGGACAAGGTCATCATGGCGCATCACGACACGGTGGTGCAGGCCGAGGACCACGTCATTGTCTTCGTCACGGACAAAAAGACCCTGCCCAAGGTTGAGAAATTGTTCGAGGTCAGCGTCGACTTCGTCTGAACCGGACTGCGCGCGCCATGGTCAGGCCGTTTCCCGTTCTCAACGTGCTGAGCGTCTTGATCGTCGTGTTCGCGCTCGCGATGCTTCTGCCTCTGGGCGTATCGTTCATGTACGGCGATACCGCACGACACGCCCACTACGAGGCCGTGCTGATTACCTTTGTGAGCGGAGCGATATTGTGGGTGCTCACCCGCTCCAGCCAGGCCGAGCTGCAGACCCGCGACGGGTTCCTTCTGGTGGCGCTGGTGTGGACCGTGCTGCCCGCGTTCGCCACGCTGCCCCTTTTGATCCACATGCCCGATCTCAGTTTCACGGACGCTTACTTCGAGACGGTCGCAGCCCTGACCACCACGGGTTCGACCGTACTATCGGGGCTCGACAAGCTGCCGCCTTCGATCAACTTGTGGCGTTGCGAGCTGCAGTGGCTGGGAGGAATGGGGATTATCGTCCTCGCGGTCGCGATCCTGCCGCTGCTCGGGATCGGCGGCAGCCAGATCATGAGGACCGAGACCCCCGGGCCGATGAAGGACACCAAGCTCACTCCGCGCATCACCGAAACCGCCAAGGGCCTGTGGCTGGTGTACGCACTCATGACGCTCGCCTGCATTTTGGCGTTCAAGGCCGTGGGCATGGGCTGGTTCGATGCCGTCGTGCATTCGTTCTCGACCCTGAGCCTGGGCGGATTTTCCTCCCATGACGCGAGCTTCGCTTACTTCAATTCTCCGGCGATCGAGGCCGTGGCGATTTTTTTCATGCTCATCGGCGGCATCAATTTCGGAACTCACTTCCTCGCGTTCCGCAGGCTGAGCTTCGCGCCTTACCGGAGCGACCCCGAAGCGCGCGCCTACGTCGCCTTGCTCACGGTGTCGGTCCTGGGAGTCGCCTATTTCCTGTTTGCCAACCACGTCTACCCGTCTTTTTGGACCGCGCTGCGCCACAGCGCGTTCAACGTCGTCTCGGTTGCGACGACGGCCGGGTTTGCGAGCACCGATTTCAATCAATGGCCGATCTTCGCGCCGCTGTGGATGCTGTTCCTGTGCTGCTTCGCCACCTGTTCCGGCTCTACCGGCGGCGGCATCAAGATGATTCGCGCCGAGCTGATGGTCCGCCAGGCGCTCCGGGAGATCATGTTCATCATCCACCCGCGCGCATATCTGCCCGTCAAGCTCGCAGGCCAAAGGGTGGAGAACAACATCATCTTCGCGGTGCTGGCGTTCATGTTGATCTGGGGCGGATCGGTGATCGCCATGACCATGCTGCTGGTGGCCTCGGGTCTCGATATCATCACCGCTTTTTCGGCGGTGATCGTTTGCATCTGCAATACCGGACCGGGGCTGAACCAGGTCGGGCCGGCGACGACCTACGCGGCGCTCAGCGATTTTCAGACCTGGGTATGCACGGTCGCCATGCTGATCGGGCGCCTGGAGCTGTTTACGCTGTTCGTCGTCGTCACGCCGGCTTTCTGGCGAAAATAGCCGGCCCTTACTTGGCGCAGGTCACCATGATCTCGACCAGCATGCGCGGGTCGGCCAGTTTCGCCTCGACCGTGGCGCGCGCCGGCAGATTGGCGGGATCGGCCCACGCCGTCCAGGCGGCGTTCATCTCGTCCCGGTTGCGGATGTCGGTGACCCACACGTTGGCGGAAAGAATCTTCGATTTGCTGGTGCCCGCTGCGGCGAGGATTGCGTCGATCTTCTTCAACACCTGCTCGGTCTGACCCCTGACGCCTTGGGTAAGATCGTCGGCGACCTGGCCTGCCACGTAGACGAGGCCGCCGTGTTCGACCGCGGCGCTGAACAGTTTGCCGGCTTGATGGCGTTTGATGCTCATCTGAACCTCCGATTTGGGCGCGGGTGCCGTTATCGCGCAGGCAGGATTTTCACCCGCAGC
>DATHHZ010000115.1:0-9826 GCA_035316965.1 Burkholderiales bacterium
CCGCGGCATGAACCCCCAGCCCTCGCCCCAGCCCCGGGCACCTGGGGTGGTCCGCTTCTACAGCTTTCTTCCACGCGCGGAGAGGCTCTCGGAGGACGTGCTCGCCGGCCTGGCGCTTCCCCAGAAGAGCATCCCGCCGAAGTATTTCTACGACGAGCAGGGTTGCCGCCTGTTCGAAGCGATCTGCGAGCTGCCCGAGTACTACCTGACGCGCACCGAGACTGCGATCCTGCGCGGCAACATCGTGGAAATCACGCAATTCGTCGGGCCCGAGGCCCAGCTGATCGAATTCGGCAGCGGCGTGCAAGCCAAGACGCGCATCCTGATCCAGGCGCTGCAGACGCAGTTGTACGTTCCGATCGACATCGCGATCGATACGCTGCGCGCCTCGTCAAACGAGCTCGCGCGCCGCTTTCCCTTCCTGAATATCGTCGGCATCTGCGCCGACCATACGCGACCTCTCGTGTTGCCCGAGTTTGCGGGCGTACCGATCCGCAGGAAAGCGGTGTTTTTCCCCGGCTCCACCATCGGCAACTTCACTCCCGCTGAAGCGCTCGTTTTTCTGAGGCAGGCTCGCAAGATGGCGGGGGCGGGCGGCGTCCTGCTGGTTGGCGTGGACCTGAAGAAGGACAAGGCCACTCTCGATGCTGCCTACGCCGATCCCAGGGGTGTGACAGCGCAGTTCAATCTCAACCTTTTGCATCGGATCAATCGCGAGCTTGCGGCGGATTTCCAGGTGAAACGCTTTCGTCACAGGGCGTTCTACGAACCGATCATGGGCCGCATCGAGATGCACCTGGAGAGCCTGTACTCGCAGTTCGTGCACGTCGCAGGCCGGCGGTTCGATTTCGCGCCCGGCGAAACCATCCATACCGAGATTTCCTGCAAGTACTCGATTGCCGAGTTCCAGGAACTGGGCAAGCGGGCGGGGTTCACGCCCGAAAAAGTCTGGACCGATCCGGAGCAGCTGTTCAGCGTGCACGGCATGGTCGCGGCTTAGGTAGTCGTCTTACCTGCGGTCTGCGTCCCTCAGCACGCGTGCCTGCGGGTTCTTCTCGCGCGCGTGCCGGAACCCGTACTCGACCAGATCTCCCAGGTCGAAACGGAAGCGCTTCGTGGTCGATACTTTCCGGGCGAGCAGCGCCAGTTCCCCTTGGCCGAGCGGCTGCCTGCGAGGCAGGGCGAGAAAGATGTTGTTGACGTCGCCCGGAACATCCAGGATGAGCAGCTCCTCGAACGCTTCCTGGTAGGTGCGCGCCATCGCGTCGTACAGCGGGTTGGAAGCCGGGCGCCAGACGTTGCTGACCACGACGCCGTTCGGCCTGAGCGCCCGGCGCGTGATTTGCAGGAACTCCCGCGTCGTCAGGTGTTTCGGAACGTCGTGTGCGCCGAAGGCGTCGAGAAAAATGATGTCGTAGTCTCCCGGGGGAGCCTTCTCGATGAATTGCCGTCCGTCGCCCGCGTGGGCGCGCATGCGCTCGTCCTCGACGAACCCGAAGAACTTCTTCGCAACGTCCACCACATCGGGATCGATCTCCGCCACGTCGATTGTTGCGGCGGGGTAGTGCGCGCGCAGGAACATCGGCAAAGACCCTCCGCCGAGACCGACGACGAGCATACGGCGCGGTTCTTCGCACAGCGCCAGTCCGGCAAGGGCGGCCCGCGCATAGGGCAGCTCCAGATGATCCGGATCTCCCGGTTTCACGACGCTTTGCCGCCCTCCGCCTCTTTCGAAGAGCAGCGTGCGCAGGCCCCTGTGATCCTCGGTGACGATGATCGTGTTGTAAGGCGAGGCCTTTTCGTAGATTACGGTTTGGGCCGTGCATCCCAGGACCCAGAGAGCGGCGAACGCCGCCGCGCAAAGGCGAAGACGAACCGATGCGCCACGCTTCATGTGTCGTGAGGGATCAGTGCTGCGACCGGTCGACGATGATGCGCTTGTACAGGTCCAGCCACTTTTCGTAGTCGTCGATCGCCTCTTGCGCATTCACGATCTTGACGGCTTGGCGCTCGCGCACCAGGCGTCGCACCGGCGTGTCGTAGTTCTTGTTCGCAGGCACGCGGTGCACTTCCATGTAGAAGCGCTGGCCGTCGGTCAGCATGTAGTCGTAGAAGAGTGCCGCGGCGTTGGGGTGGGGGGCGCGCCGCGAGACCGCGACCGCGGAGGGCAGCACGACGGCCGGCGGCAGGATGAACCAGTCGACCGGCGCCGACTTGGCCTTCATGCGCTCGGCGTCGTGGCTGTAGATCCCCAGCATCAGGGGAATTTCTCCGGCTGCGACCAGGACGGCGCTGTGATTGTGACCGGTGCGAACCGCCAAGCCGTTGTCGGCCATGCGCCGGAACAGCTCGAGCCCCGCTTTCTCGCCGAGCGATTCGACCAGAGCGGCGAACCATTCCACGTTCGTGGATTCCACGCCGATGCGGCGCTTCCATTTCGGGTCGAGCAGGTCCTGCCAGGACCTCGGCACGTCAGCGGGCTTCACCAAGTGGGTGTTGTAGGCATAGACGAGCAGGTTGAGTCGGTCGGGCGCCCATTCGCCGTGGGCCGGCATGACCTCGGGAAGCAATTCCTGCTCGATGTAGGGCGAGTTCATTTTCTGCAGGAGCTTTTCCCGCGCGAGCACTTCGATTTGCGGCGCGTTGGTCTCGAGCACGTCGAACTCGAAGCGGCCGCCGCGCGTTTCGCTGAGCACGCGCTGCAGGATATGCGCCTGGCTGCCGCGCCAGAACTTCACGGTGACGCCGTACCGGCGCTTGAAGTCGGCGACGAGCTTGAGCTGGTCGTCCTGCGTGAGAGACGAGTACAGCATCAGCTCGCCTTCCTTCTTGGCTGCGCCGATCAGGCGCTCAGTGCGATCCGCGCCTTGGTATGAAGCAACGGCAAGAATACCGGGCGTGGGCTCGACCGCGAAGCTCGCCGGCGCGATCGCCAGGACGAGCAGAACGAAGAGGCGAAGCGGCACGGGGTGAAAGGACTAGAGCCGCAGCAGGCGCACTTCGTTCTCGCCGAGGATCTTGTCCTTCTGACGCTCGGTGAGGTCCCCGCGTGCGCGGATGTTTGAAACGGTGTGCGGAAACTCCGAATCGAAGTGCGGATAGTCGCTCGCCATGAGTATGTGATCTTCGCCGATCTCGGCGATCGGCCGCGCGAGATCGGCTTCGTCGGCCTCGCAGGTCACGTAACAGTTGCGGCGTATGTACTCCGAGGGCGCCATCTTGAGCATGCCCGAGATCTGCGGAAAATCCTTCGCCCATTCCCAGTCGTCGTCCATGCGGTGCATCCAGTAAAGGATCCACTCGGCGCTGCACTCGAAGAACACGACCCTGAGCTTTGGGAATTTCTCGAGCACGCCTCCGAGCACCAGCGCCACGAGGGCCGCGCTGCAGTTGGTCGGGCGCCCGAGCACATGGGTCTTGTAGAAATTGTCGAACCGGTCGACCAGCTCGCCGTTGCTGTTCGGATGGCACAGCAGCGGAACGCCGAGCTCTTCCGCCGTCTGGTAGTAAGGGTAGAAGCTCGGGTCGTCCAGATTGCGCGTTCCGCAATAAGGCACGAGGTGCGAAGTCCTGAAGCCGAGCTCCTTCACGCAGCGGCGCAACTCTTCCGCCATGGCTTCGGGACAGCCCGCGGGCGCCATCGCCACCGGCAGAAAAATATTCTCATGACCCTTCACCAGCTTCGCCACCCAATCGTTGAAAAGGCGCGCGCACTCGCGTCCCAGCCCGCCGATGTTCGAGGTCGCGACGGTGATCTGCGTCGGGAATAGCAGCTGCTTGTCGATGCCTTCCTTGGCGATGTCCTCCCGGCGGCGCGCCATGTCGTAGCCGCCCACTTGCCGCGCCGCGATATCGCCCCCGCGCCAGTTGGTCTTGGGGTCATAAATATACGGGTGCCGGTGAGCGGCGTGCCCCTGCGGGCTGATGGGGTCGAGCGAATGCAGGAACTTCGTGTTGTGCGTGCGCCCGTCGTTCAGCTTGACCGGCCTGAAACGCTCGTAGGAGCCCTCGAGCTTGTAGACCTCGTCCATGAAATAGCCTTCGCGCAGATGGGAATCGAAGTCGATGATCATGCCTGCCTCCGGTGTTCTGATACGTGGAACGGCTGTTTCCGCCGTTCTCCAATGCTGCGAGCACCGCGGCGAACCGTCAAGAGCGCGTAAGGCGCCGACGGAGTCCTGCATGCTATGATTTCGGCGCCCCCCGGTAAATCTTTTTTCCCGAATTTTCATGCGCGTCGGCCTGTTCGTAACCTGCCTGGTGGATCTCATGCGGCCTTCGATCGGGTTTGCGGCGCTCAAGCTTTTGGAGGACGCTGGATACGAGGTGACGGTGCCGGCGATGCAGACCTGCTGCGGGCAGCCCGGCTGGAACTCCGGCGACCGGGAAGCGGCGCGCGCTCTTGCCGAAAGGCTGATCGCACAGTTCGAGGAATGCCGCTACGTGGTCGTGCCTTCGGGTTCGTGCGCCGGGATGATCCGCGCGCATTTTCCCGAAGTCTTCGCAAACGAGCCGGCCATGCTCGCGAAAGCCCGGGGGCTGGTCGCGCGCACCTACGAGCTCACCGAATTCCTGACCAAGATGGCGAAGCGCGCGAGCGTTTCCGCGAGCTTCGACGGCATCGTGACCTATCACGATTCGTGCTCGGGCTTGAGAGAGATCGGCGTGAAGGTGCAGCCGCGGCAACTCCTCGCGAAGGTGGCGGGCCTCAAGCTCGTCGAGATGGAAGAGTGCGAAACCTGCTGCGGCTTCGGCGGCACCTTTTCCATCAAATACGGCGAGATCTCCTCGGCGATGGCGGAAAAAAAGTGCGCGAACATCGAGGCGACCGGCGCGCAAGCAGTCGTGCTCGGCGACCTGGGCTGCATGCTGAACATCGAGGGGCGGCTACGCCGGCGCGGCGACGTGAAGACGCGGGTGCTGCACGTCGCCGAAGTGCTCGCCGGAACGACCGAGGGCTAGCGCCTTTGCAGGTCCAATCAATGCACTTCAAGGCAAGGTCGGGGGAGGCACTCGCCGACGCGACCTTACAGGCGAACCTGCGCAAATTCCAGTCCACGGGGTTCACGGCGCTTCGCGCAAAGGCCGTGGCCGAATTCGGCCCGGAGCTCTTCGAAGCGCTGCGCGGGGAGGGCGCGGCGATCCGCGACCGCTCGCTCGGGAGCCTGGATGCGTGGCTGGAGCGCTTCGAGGCGGAAGCCGTGCGTCGCGGCGCGACGGTGCTTTTTGCCGAGACCCGCGCCGAAACGTGCGAGCTGCTCATCGACATCTGCCGTCGGAACGGCGTCAGGAAAGCGATCAAGTCGAAGTCCATGCTTTCGGAGGAAGCGGGAGTGAACGAGGCGCTAGCAGCGAACGGGATCACGCCCATCGAGACCGACCTCGGCGAGTACATCCTGCAGCTGGCCGGTGAGCCGCCTTCGCACATCATCGCGCCGGCGCTTCACAAGAGCAAAGAGGAGGTCGCGGTCCTGTTCGAGGCTCATCACCACGCGCCTCGCAAGGACGACATCCCGCGCATGACCCGCGAAGCGCGCGAGGTGCTGCGGGAGCATTTTCTCTCGGCCGATCTCGGCATCTCGGGCGGCAACTTCCTGATCGCCGAGACCGGATCGGGCGTGATCGTCACGAACGAAGGCAACGGCCGCATGGTGACGACTCTGCCGCGCGTGCACGTGTGCATCACGGGCATCGAGAAGGTGCTCCCGACGCTGGAGGATTTCTCGACCCTGCTCAGGCTCCTGACGCGCTCGGCGACCGGCCAGGCGATCTCCAACTACGTGAGCCTCTTCACCGGGCCGCGCGGGCGGCAGGATCGCGACGGTCCCGAGCACATGGTCTTCATCCTGGTCGACGCGGGGCGCACCAATCTCGTGGGCGGCGACATGCAGGAGATGCTGCGCTGTATCCGATGCGGGGCCTGCATGAACCACTGTCCCGTATACAGAGCGGTCGGAGGACACAGCTACGGCTGGGTCTACCCCGGGCCGATGGGCTCGGTGCTCACGCCCAGCTACGTCGGCCTGGAGAACGCGCTCGATCTGCCCCAGGCGGCGACGCTTTGCGGCGCGTGCTCGGTGGCGTGTCCCGTCAAGATCCCGCTGCCCGAGCTGCTGCGCAAGCTTCGCGAAAAGCAAATGGATCGCGGCCTGCGCCCATGGCGAGAGGTGGCGGCGATCCGCCTGTGGTCGTGGACGGCGAGGCGTCCGCGCCTGTACGCCCTCGCGACGGCGATCGCCGTGCGTTTCCTGCGCCTCCTCGGCGGACGCGACGGCATGATCGCCGCTCTGCCCTTCGGGCGGGAGTGGACCCGCGGCCGGTTCTTCCCGGCGCCGAAGTCCGGCAGGACATTCCGTTCGCTCTACGCTTCCCGCCCGAAGCCCGCGTCCCGGGACTAGAGCCAGCCGGCCTTCCGGAAGCGGATCCAGAGGTAGGCATTGATCGCGGCCATCAAGCCGAGCGCCATGGGATAGCCGAACGTCCATTTCAATTCCGGCATCTCCACGAAGTTCATGCCGTAGACGCTGGCGATGAAGGTCGGAACCGCGATGAGCGCGCCCCAGGCCGCGAGGCGCTTGGTCACTTCGGTCTCGCCGAAGGTGATCATGGCCACGTTCACCTGGATCGCGGTGGCCACGGTGTCGCGCTGGCTGTTGATGTTCTGGTTGATCCGAACCAGGTGGTCGTAGACGTCCCGGTAGTAGTCCTGCAGCCCCGAGCACACTTGCGGGACGCGGCCGCCGTACAGCTTGCCAACCGCCTCGAGCAGCGGCAGCACCGCGTGCTGCAGCGTGGTGAGCTTCTGCCTCACGTAGTAGAGCCCCTCGATGTTGGCGCGCAGCGACTTGCCGGAGAAGATCTGCTCCTCGAACTTCTCGAACTCGTCCTCGATTGCGTCGAGCACCGGAAAATACCGGTCGACGACTGCGTCGATCAGCGCATAGAACACGAAGCCCGCGCCGTGCTTGAGCAGCTCGGGCTCGCGCTCGCAGCGCGCGCGCACCGCGGCGAAGCCCGGTTCGGCCTGATTGCGCACGGACAGCACGAAATTCCTGCCGACGAAGATGTCGACCTCCCCGACCTTGATCTCGCCGCCCACGACCTCGATGTTGTGCAGCACCGCGAACAGCGAGTCTCCGTACTCCTCGATCTTGGGGCGCTGGTGGCCGTGACGCGCGTCCTCGACGGCGAGCTCGTGCAGATCGAACTCGTGCTGCATGACGGCGAGCTCGCCCGGCCCGGGGTCCTTCATCGCGACCCACACGAAGCACTCGGGGCGGCTGACGTACTTGCTGATGTCCTCGGGAGCGATGTCGCCGAGCTTCTTGCCGTCCTGATATGCAGCGCAGTTGATCAGCATCCGAGTCTCCGGTATACGGCCAATGATAGGGCACGAGGGCGCCGCCGCATAGGCTAGAATGGCGTCCCTTGCATCCGCCTGACCGTCCGCCCATGCCCCGCATCAGCCGCCGCACCGCCAACCTCGGCACCGAGAACGCCTTCGTCGTCCTCGGCGAAGTGAACGAGCTCGTCCGCCAGGGCAAGGACATCATCTCGTTTTGCATCGGGCAGCCGGATTTCCACACGCCCGCGAACATCCAGGATGCGGCCGTGCGGGCGGTGCGCGAAGGCCGGCACGGCTACACGCCCTCGGCCGGAATCGTCGAGCTGCGCGAGGCGGCGGCGCGCTACATGGGCGCGATGCGCGGGTTGACCATCCGCCCGGAGGATGTCGTGATCGGCGGCGGGGCGAAACCTTTCATCGCCTACAGCATCCTCTGCGTGACCGATCACGGCGTCGGCGACGAGGTGATCTATCCGAATCCCGGGTTTCCGATCTACGAGTCGCAGATCATCGCAAACGGCGCGGTGCCGGTGCCGCTGCACCTGCGCGAGGCGCGCAACTTCGCTTTCGATCCGGCCGAGCTCGAGGCAAAGCTCACCTCCAGGACCAAGCTCGTGATCCTCAACTCGCCGCAGAATCCGACCGGCGGGATCCTGACGAGAAAGGATCTCGAAACCATCGCGGCCATCCTGAGGCGGCATCCGGAAGTCTGGATCTACGCCGACGAGATCTACTCGCGGCTGTGCTACGAGGGCGAATTCTGCTCTATCGCGTCGCTGCCCGGAATGGTTGAACGCACGATCATCTCCGACGGCGCCTCCAAGACCTGGGCGATGACCGGCTGGCGCATCGGCTTCACCTCGAACCCCATCCTCGCGCCGCAGTTCGTGCGCTGGGTGACGAACACGGACTCCTGCGCTTCGCACGTCAGCCAGTGGGCGGCGGTCGAGGCGATCAACGGTCCGCAGGACGATGCAGAGAAAATGCGCGCCTCGTTCCTCGCGCGGCGCGACCTGATCGTCGGCCTGCTGAACAAGGCCCCGGGCGTCTCCTGCAAGACGCCGGGCGGCGCCTTCTACGCCTGGCCCAACGTGACCGAGGCCTGCCGCACGGTCGGCGCTGCGGATTCGGAGGAGTTTAGGAAGCGCCTCCTCAACGAGGCCGGAGTCGCGGTGCTCGCCGACATCCACTTCGGCGCGCGCGTGCCCGGAGAGGGCCAGCACATCCGTTTCTCCTACGCCGCCTCGAAACCCGCGATCGAGCAAGGCGTCGCGCGCATGGCTGAGTTCATCCGCAGGAACCAGCGCCGCGTAGCCTGAGTCCGTCGATGGCGGGCGACCGGATAGTCGTAGGCATGTCGGGCGGCGTGGATTCGTCGGTCGCCGCGCTGCTCCTGAAGCGCCGGGGCTTCGACGTGGTCGGCCTTTTCATGAAGAACTGGGAGGAGGACGACGACGACGAGTACTGCTCGACGCGGCAGGATCTCGTCGACTGCGCCTCGGTCGCCGAGGTGATCGGGATCGAGCTCGAGGCGGTGAATTTCTCGGCGCAGTACAAGGAGCGCGTCTTCGGCGCCTTCCTCGCGGAATATTCGGCAGGCCGCACGCCCAACCCGGACGTCCTGTGCAATGCGGAAATCAAGTTCAAGGCGTTCCTGGACCATGCAATCGCGCTGGGTGCGAAGCACATCGCCACCGGGCACTATGCCCGCGTAAGGGAATCGGCGGGTAGGTTCGAGCTGCTCAAGGCGGCCGATTCCGCCAAGGACCAGAGCTATTTCCTGCATCGCCTCACTCAGGCGCAGCTCGCGCGCGTCGTGTTCCCCGTCGGGGAGCTGAGGAAGACCGAAGTGCGCGGAATCGCCAAGGAGGCCGGACTGCACAACTTCGCCAAGCGCGGCTCGACCGGAATCTGCTTCATCGGCGAACGGCCGTTTCGCGAGTTCCTGAACCGCTATCTGCCGAGGAAGCCCGGTCCGATGCGCACGCCCGAGGGCAAGACCGTGGGGGAGCATATCGGGCTCTCTTTCTATACCATCGGCCAGAGAAAAGGCGTCGGCATCGGCGGCTTGAAGGATTCGGCCGGCAGGCCCTGGTACGTGTGCGGCAAGGATCTCGCGAAGAACGAATTGATCGTCGTGCAGGGGCACGACCACCCGCTGCTGCTGTCGCAGAAGCTTCGCGCGGAGGATCTCGCCTGGGTGAGCGGCGCGGCCCCGCAGGCGCGCTCCTCCTATGGCGCGAAGACGCGTTACCGCCAGGCCGATGCCGCCTGCCGCATCGACCGCGTCGACGACGAGGACCTCGAAGTGGAATTCTCGGCGCCGCAGTGGGCGGTGACGCCGGGCCAGTCGGTCGTGCTTTACCGCGGCGAAACCTGTCTCGGGGGCGGGGTCATTCAGTAAGACGAGCCTGTCACGCCCCGACGGCTCAGATCTCGCGCCCGATGCGCCGATCGACCGAATACTCGCCGCCCCCGCGG
>DATHHZ010000116.1:0-6716 GCA_035316965.1 Burkholderiales bacterium
GGAGCGAATCGCCCTTCTGCCACCGGTCCCACATCAAAGCCTTCTGGCTCTCCGTGTAGCGGATCCGAGTTCTGTACTGCATCTGCAACACCCCCACTGTTTGCTAGTAGTGTGTTGCATCGACTCATTGAATCCACAGCCAAGAGCGGTCATTCGCGAGAGGTCACATGGACTCGCCTCGCGGCGTCAGCTCAGGCAGTCCGGCGTCTCGCGCAGCACGCGCCGCGCGAGGTAATTGAACGTCGCAGCGATGTACTTGGGACTGCCGCGATAGCTACGGGCCTCGCGCGCGAGTTCCGGCTTCACCCGCTTGATCGGCCCCACCGCTCGCGCCATGAGTTGCAGCTTCGCCGCGCGCTCCACGTAGAATGCGAGCACCGCCGCGTCCTCGATCGTCTTCGCCTCAGTCAGCAGGCCGTGGTGCGCGAGTAGCACCGCCTGCTTGTCGCCCAGCGCGTTCGAGATAATCTCGCCCTCCTCGTCGCCGATCGGCACGCCCGGCCACTCGGGGAGATAAGCGCAATTCTCGTAGAGCACGCAGGTATCCATGTGCGACACGATGAGCTCCTCCGCGATCATCGACAGCGCCGACGCGTGAGGCGGATGGGTGTGCACGATCGCGTTGGTTTCGGGACGCGCGCGATAGATCCACAGATGGAATCGATTCGCGGGGTTCGCCATGCCCTCGCCCTCCAGGACGTTCAAGTCGCCGTCGACGAGCAGGATGTTGCTCTCGCGGGCCTCGTCGAAGCCGAGGCCGAAGCTGAGCGACCAGTAGGTGCCCGGCTTCTCCCCACGCGCCGAGACTTGGCCGGCGAGCGAGGATTCATGCCCATCGCGATCGAGGATGCGGCACGCGAGCGCCAACTTCTGTTGCAGCGTCCAGCCGGTCACCTGCACGAACTTGTCCAGATCGGCGCGGAACTTCGCGTCGTACTTGGATTTCGGCCTGACTACCATGTCGTTCATTTGCGATTCCTTCTCTCGCGTTGTGGGAAGACCGTTCAGTCCGCGTGTGCGTTGGCAAGGCGTGCGATCCGCGCCCACTTTGCCATCTCCGCTCTCAGAAACTCCTCGTGCTGCTCCGGGGTATTGCCGATGAGCTCCGCGCCCTGCGAGGCGAACCGCTCGCGGACGTCGGGCTGGCTGAGCGCGTTCACGATGTCGCGGTTGAGGCGCTTCACGATTTCCCTGGGCGTGCCGGCGGGCACGTATACGCCATACCAGTTCTCCGCGCTGAAACCGGGAAAGCCCGACTCCGCCAGCGTGGGCAGCTCCGGCATCGCGCTCGAGCGCTTCAAGCCGCCGACCGCGAGCGGCCGGAGCTTTCCCGCCTTCGCCTGCGGTCCGACGGTCAGCGAGGTCTCGAAGAGCACGTTCACCTGGTTGGCGAGGAGCGCCGCCAGCGCGGGCGAGCCTCCCTTAAACGGCACGTGCACCATGTCGATGCCCGCCGTCGACTTCAACAGCTCCGCCGCGAGGTGGAACACGGTGCCGCTGCTCGAAGACCCCACATTCAGCTCACCCGGCCTCGACCGGGCGAGCGCGACCAGCTCCTGTGCCGTCGTGACCGGAAGCGACGGATGCACGACTAGCACTATCGGCACGGTCGCGACCTGGGTCACTGTCGCGAAGTCGCGCAGAGTGTCGTACGGAAGTTTCGAATACACGCTCGGGTTGATCGCGTGGCTGGTCGTGCTGAGAAGCAGCGTGTAGCCGTCGGGCGGTGACTTCGCCACGATATCGGTGCCGATGGTCGCGCCGCCGCCGGGCCTGTTGTCGACCACCACCGGCTGCCCGAGGCTCTCGCTCAGTTTGTGCGCCAAGACACGGGCGAACATGTCGGTTCCCGCGCCAGGCGGGAACGGCACGACCAGACGGAGCGGCTTGCTGGGGAACGCTTGCGCGTGGACTACGGCGGAGAAGGCCACGGCCGTCAAGGCCGCCACAACACGAACGAGGGTCAGCATCGCTATGCTCCTGGTTGATGGCACTGCGTCGGAGCTTGGACGAACCCGGTTTCGTTCGCAATTGATCTTTCGGAACGCCCGCCATCGCGGGCCGCGATGGCTCAAGCCGCAGCGAGATGCGCGAGGAGATCGTCGATCGCAGCGGTGCCGGCTGTGTGCCGAGGGCGCACGAGCGAGAGCTGCATGCACGCCCAATCGTCGGTGAGCGGCAGCGCGCGCACCTCAAGGAGATCTTTGAACGGCAGGATGTTGGGCGCGGGAATCACCGCGATACCGAGACCCGCGTGCACCATCGCGCGCATCGCCTCGTAACTCTGGACCTGCATCGTGAACTTCGGCTTGCGCGCCATGCGGGCTGCTGCCGCGAGGGCCCAGCCGCGGATCGCGGTGCCGTGCGCGAACGTGATGAGATCGAACTCGAGCGCTTCCACGAAAGAGATCGCCCCGCGGCTGGCGAGCGGATGCGACGCCGGCATGACCAGCATGAGAGGAATGCTGCGATAAGGAACGACGTGCAGCCGGTCGGTGGGCTGAAAGTGGCCGATGATGCCGATGTCGGCGCTCCCTTGCGCGACGCTTTCAATGATCGGCAGGCTCTGGCCTTCGTCGAGACGAATCTTCACCGCGGGCCGCCGCGCGATGTAGCTCGCGAGGTCCGCAACCACGACGACGATCGCGGTCTGGTTCGCCAACATCCGGATATCGGGCTGATCGTCCGCGGCAAGCGTGCTGAGCGCATCGGGTATTCGGTCGAGCGTCTTGATGACCTCGCGCGCATGGCGGGCGAGCGCTTCGCCCGCGGCGGTCGGGACGACTCCCGCGTGCTGGCGTACGAGCAGCGCGACTCCGAGCGCGGTCTCGAGGTCACCGATGCGTTTGCTCGCCGCCGAAGCGACGATGTGCTCGCGCTCTGCGGCTCTTGCGATGCTGCCGTGGTCGATCGCGCTGACGAAGAGCTTGAGCGTGGTGAGGTCGAATCGCACGGTGGCCGAGCGTGGCAAGCATCGGGAGGAAAAGAAATATTCTATCTCCGGGCGTGGAACGCCGCGTGCAAGCTCCCTTGCCGACGCCAGAGAGCTTGCAACCGATATCGGAATGCTGCCCACACTCGGCGAACTTTATGATATCGTCATAAAGTGTAGTGGCCCTGGCGGGCGTCCGTCGGGCTGCTGAGCAAAGCGGAGCCTCGTGCCCTCGTGAGCTGGATAACTTGGATGGCGATACTGGTTGCATGGCCTCTTGTCGGGCTGGGTGTCGCCTACTCCTTTGGCTGTTTATCTGCAGAAGCCTTGGGCAATGCAAGCGATCTGACGCCTCCAATCGGATCGTCTGAGTAATTCGAGCCTCGTTCGGCTCCTGGGCAATTAACCGCCCCGGATGACTTGCATTGGCAATTCGGTGGTTCTAGCATGCCCTGGCGGTCCTTTCACATCCGGACCGCTTTCAAGGGGGGTTCCATGCAACCTGATATCCAACTGAACTACTGGGCGATTCTGGCCGCAATAGCGGCAAGCATGGTAATTGGTTTCCTCTGGTACGGTCCCATCCTGGGCAGGGCGTGGATGAAGGAGATGGGCCTGCCCGCCGACCACAAGCCGGCGCTTAAAGTCATGCAGCGCGGGATGATCCTCATGGTGATCGGATCGTTACTGACCGCGGTGATGCTCGCCTACGGCGTGGAGGTGTGGCGGCTCTCAGTCTGGAAGATAGGTCCACATGCTTCGAACGCGACTTTCGGCTTTTTTGTCCCGTTTTTCGCCTGGATCGGCTTCTGCGTGCCCCTGCTCCTCGGAGCCGTGGCCTGGGAGAACCGGTCCTGGAAGCTGTTCTGCATCAACGCCGCCCATTCCTTCGTCAGCCTGCAGGCCATGGGGTTGATCCTGGCGTTGTGGCGCTGAGCGGACGATCACTATGCGTGGGTGAGATCCAATCACGTATCGAGCAGCACGCCGAAGAGTTTGATCGGATCGCGGCGCGGGCTCTCATTTTGTTGCATCTGAACCGATGATCGGGGAAAGGAGTGGCACCGGGCCCCGCGATACAGGGCTCATTCCGATGGTGGTCGAGCAGAGCGGGCGCGGCGAACGGGCCTATGATATCTACTCGCGCCTGCTTAAGGAGCGCGTTGTATTCCTGGTGGGGCCGATCGATGAGTTGTCAGCCAACGTGATCGTCGCCCAGTTGTTGTTCCTGGAATCGGATAACCCGGAAAAGGACATCTCCTTCTACGTGAACTCCCCGGGCGGACTCGTGTCGGCGGGGCTGGCAATTTACGACACCATGCAGTTCGTCAAGCCAGACGTGAGCACGCTGTGCATCGGCCAGGCGGCAGGCATGGGAGCGCTTTTGCTGTGCGCGGGGACTAAAGGCAAGCGTTTCTGCTTGCCCAACTCGCGGGTGCTGATCCACCAGCCCTTGGGCGAGTTTGAAGGACCAGCCACCGACATCGAGATCCACGCCAAGGAGATTTTGTACCTGCGCCAGCGACTCAACGAGATCATGGCCAAGCACACGGGCCAGGACATGAAGACCATCGAGCGTGATACCGATCGCGACAACTTCTTCGGCGCGGACGAGGCCGTTAACTATGGCTTAGTGGACAAAGTCCTGGCGAGTCGGGCCGAGGTCGGGACTTGAGCCGGCGAACCGCGATATAACAATCCCGCGCTACTACAGAGGTGGCTCCCCGACCAGCGCTCGAACTGGTGCCTATTTCTAACCTCGGATAACGGCGGTTATGGTGGCTCGTGCTGAAACTGAGAGGTATGTCGTGACGCCGAACGTGACGCGGAGGGTCTCCGATCGGGGTTCGACCAGGGACCAGCGCGGACGGCCTGCCCGAGCGTCATGCCGCGAGTCGCGGGAACAGCTTGAGCGCGTTTTCGCGGGCAATGGCGCGCTTCAGCTTCTCGTCGAGCAGGGGATTGTTCTCGAGCGCCGTGATCATGTCGGTCGCCACGATCTCCGGGCAGTAGGGCCAGTCACTGCCGAACAGAATTTTGTCGTGGTCCGCCACCTGCAGCAGGCTGCCCAGCGATTGCGGGCCCGCCGAGAGCGCCGTGTCGAAGTAGAAGCGCCGGATCTTCGAGAGCACGAGCTCCTTGGTCACCTTACCCGCGTGGGCATCCATGAAGCGCGATCGGTACTGCTTGTCCCAGGGATCGTTGGTCATCTGGCGCTCCATGATCTCGCCGAGCCGCCAGGAGAAGTACGGAAGCGTGCCGCCGGCGTGCGCCAGGATGAACCTGATGCGCGGGTAGCGGTCGAGGCAGTCGTTGAACAGCAGGTTGAGCCCCGCGCGCGCGGTGTCGAACACGAACTCGCCCAGGAAGTTGCCGATGCCCGGACTGAAGCCCTCGCGGGCCACGGTGGCCGAGGGCGAGTTGTTGGGATGGATGAAGCACACCGCGTCACGCTCGTTCATCGCCTCCAGCAGCGGATCCCATTGCGGCTGGCCCAGCGACTGGCCGCCGTAGCTCGACAGCAGGATGAGGCCGTCCGCCTTGAGCGAATCGAGGGCGTGGATCGCCGCGGCGCAGGCGCCCTCGACGTCGGGCATGGGCGTGATCGCGAACAGGCCGAAGCGCATCGGGTGCTGCGCGACGAAATCGGCCAGGTCCTCGTTGCAGCGCTTTGCGAGATCGCGCGCCCTGGCATCGTCGCCGAAGTGGGCGCCCGGAACCCCAAGTGAAAGAATGCCGGTGCCGATGTCCTGTCTCGCGCTGAAGTCCAGCGCCTTCTGCCGCGACCATTCCGGCGTGCGGATGATGCCGCCCATGTCGGCCAAGACCTTCCGGAAAGGCTCGTTCATGGCGTGGTAGTGAACATCGATCCAAGCTCTGCTGCGTGCCATTCGGGTTTCCCACTTTTTCAGCCAGCGGATTTGCGGCAATGCAATCCCGCCTCCACCGATTCCACCGCTTGGCTCACTCCGGCTGGATGTTCGCTTCCTTCGCGATCCTGGCGTATTTCGCCAGGTCGGTTTTCATCACCTCCATGAAGCGCTCGGGCGTGCTGCCGACCGGCGAGAGGCCGACCGGGTTGAGCCTGTCGCGGACCACGTTCGGATCGCGCACGACGGCATTGATTTCGGTATTCAGCCGATCGACGATGGCGCGCGGCGTTCCGGCCGGCGCGAGCACGCCGAACCAGACGTCGATCGAATAGCCCGGCAGCCCGCCGGCATCGGCGATGGTCGGCACATCGGGCAGCAGCGGGGTACGCTCGCTGCCGGCGACGGCCAGCGCGCGCAGCTTTCCCGACTTGAAATGCGGCAGCAGCGAGTTGATCGCTGCAATCGAGAAGGTGACTTCGTTGGCGAGCAGCGCCGGCACAATGCCGCTGGCGCCCTTGTAGGGTACGTGCGTGAGTTGCACGCCGGTCATGGTCTTCAGCAGTTCCGCGCCGAGGTGATGCGAGGAGCCGATGCCCGCAGTGGCATACGCGGCGCCGGGCTTCGAGCGCAGCAATGCAATCAGCTCCTTGAGGGAATTCACCCCCAGCGCCGAATTGACCGTCAACACGAAAGGAATCGTCGCCACAAGCGAGACCGGCTCGAAGCCCTTGATCGGATCGTAGGGCGGCTTCGCGAAGAAGTTCACGTTGATGACGTGTGCGACCGAGGCCAGCAGGAGGGTGTGGCCGTCCGGGGCCTGACTGGCGACATACGCGGTGCCGATGCTGTTGCCTGCCCCGGGCCGGTTCTCGACCACCACCGGCTGGCCGAGACTCGCCTGCATGCCTTCG
>DATHHZ010000117.1:0-2554 GCA_035316965.1 Burkholderiales bacterium
TGGCGTACTCGGCGTAGCCGCCGTCGTGCGCGACGCCCAGATCGTAGCTCGTGCAGATGACCGCGTCCCCGCGCGAAAAGCGCGCGTCGGCCGACTGCGTCACCGTCCCCGACAGGTCGATGCCGCCGACGCAGGGGAAGCACCGGATGATCTTTCCCGCGCCGGTCGCGGCGAGCGCGTCCTTGTAGTTGACGCTCGAATACGCGACGCGTATCACCACCTCGCCCTTGTCGAGGTCCTCGAGGGAGAGCTCCTCGAAGCGCGCAACGGCTTTTTTCTCGATCTCGCGGATGCGGTAGGCCTTGAATTTCCCCATGAGCGATTATACCGGCGAGGCAGCGCGCGCCGGCCCGCTTTTCAATCCGGGGGGCGCCGGCGCTCTGCGAGATACTCGCGCGACTGCATCTCGACGAGACGGCTCGCGGTGCGGTCGAACTCGAACACCATGGCGCGCAGCTGCGCGTCGCCCGGGTCCTCGTCGATCTTGAGCAGCTTGTCCGGAACCGCCTCCGCGGAGACGATCAGCTTCACGCGGCTGTCGTAGAACACGTCGACCATCAGGGTGAAGCGCCGCGCCTCTTCGGCGAGTTTCAGCCCCATCCGCGGCACCTCCGAAACGATCGCCGTGTGGAAGCGCTTGGAGAGATCGAGGTAATCGTGCTGCGAACGGCCCCAGCCGCAGATCACCTTGAAATCGAACCAGACGATGCCGCCGGCGCGGTGGCGGTAGGGGATGACGCGCCCCTCGACGTCGAGCCCCTGGAATTCCTCCTCCACCTCGGCGATCCTCTTGAAGTTCTCCATCAGTGCGCGGTCCGCTCGTTCGCCGAGAGGCCAGTGGTAGGCCTTGACGTCCTCCAGCAGGCGCTGGCGGTAGTCGACGCCGCCGTCGACGTGCAGGACGTCGAGGCGCTTCTTCAAGAGCTCGATCGTGGGCAGGAAGTTCTCGCGCTTGAGCCCGTCCTTGTACAGCTCGTCAGGGTGATAGTTCGAGGTCATGCAACAGACCACCCCTAGGTCCATGATCCGTCCGAGCAGCCGGCCGACGATCATTGCGTCCGCGATGTCGTTGACGTGCATCTCGTCGAAGCAGATGAGGCGGTAGCGCTTGGCGATGCGCCCGGCGAGCGCCTCCAGGGGGTCTTCCTTGCCCTTGAGCTCTTCGAGCTCCCGGTCCACGTCGCGCATGAAGTGGTGGAAATGCACGCGGCGCTTGCGCACGAGCGGCAGGCACAGGTAGAAGCTGTCCATGAGAAAGCTCTTCCCTCGGCCCACGCCGCCCCAGAGGTAGACGCCGCGCGGAAGAGGCGGATGCACCACCAGGCGCCAGAGCGCGTTGCTGCGCCGCGCCTTGTAGGCGGTCCACTCCTCGTAGAGCTGCTGCAGGCGCTCGACCGCGCGCAGCTGCGAGGAATCGCTTTTGAACCTGCGGCGTTCCAGCGCGCCGTGGTAGAGACCGACGACCGACAGGGTCTCCGCGGAGCCCCGCAATTTCTCGGCGGTCTCCGGCGGGCTGTCGCTCATCAGATGTTGAGCGCGCGCTTATCCACCGCCAGCGCCGCGTCCTTCATCGCCTCTGAAAGCGAGGGATGGGCGTGGCAGATCATGCCGATGTCCTCGCTGCTCGCCCGGAATTCCATGGCGACCACCGCTTCGGCAATCAGCTCGGAGGCGAACGCCCCGATGATGTGCACGCCGAGTACCGCGTCGGTCTTCGCGTCGGCGACGAATTTCACCAGGCCGCTCGTGTCGCCGAGCGCCCGCGCCCTGGCGTTGGCCATGAACGGGAAGGTGCCGGCACGGTATTCGATGCCCTCCGCCTTCAGCTGCTGCTCGGTCTTCCCTACCCAGGCGATTTCAGGCGTCGTGTAGATCACCCAGGGAATCGTGTTGAAATCGACGTGCGGCTTCTGGCCCGCGATGCGCTCGGCCACCGCCACGCCCTCTTCCTCCGCCTTGTGCGCGAGCATGGGCCCGCGCACCACGTCGCCGATCGCCCACACGCCGGCGAGGCTCGTGCGGCAATGCTCGTCCACGGCGACGAAGCCGCGCTCGAACTTGAGGCCGACTGCTTCGGCGTTCAAGCCCTCGGTGTTGGCGATGCGGCCGATCGAGACGATGAGCCGATCGAAAATCGCGCTCTGCGCCTTGCCTTCGGCGTCGGTGTATTCGACCGTGACGTCCTTTTTTACCTTCACGCCCGTAATGTTCACGCCGAGCTCGATCTTCAGACCCTGCTTGGTGAAGATCTTCCAGGCTTCCTTGGCGATCTGCTCGTCGGCAGCGCTCAAGAAAATCGGCAGCGCCTCGAGGATCATCACCTCAGACCCGAGCCTGCGCCACACGCTGCCCATCTCCAGGCCGACGACCCCGGCGCCGATGACGCCGAGGCGTTTCGGCACCTCGGGAATGGCGAGCGCCCCGTCGTTGCTGAGGATCAGCTTCTCGTCGAATGCCGCCCCCGACAGCGTGCGCGGACTCGAGCCGGTGGCGACGATGACGTTGCGCGCCGAGAGGATCTCTCCGCTCACGGCGATTTCGCAGCCTTCGGTCC
>DATHHZ010000118.1:0-3468 GCA_035316965.1 Burkholderiales bacterium
GGTGTTGTACGCCTGGACGAACACGTTCAGGAACTGCGGCACCCAGGCACGGTGCGCGGGCATCGCGTCGGGCGCGAGGTCCGCGTGATGGACCGACCGCACTTCCTGCAGCAGCCGCTCCCGGCGCATCGCCTCCATCTCGGGTGACGAGATCGCGGCCGCATCGAAGTCCCAGCGGTTCGCGCGCGCTTCGGCCGCGGCGCGCTGCAGGACCTTTACAGAGGAAGCGCGCCAGACGTTCACCTTGACGCCGTAGCGCCTGTCGAAATCGGCGGCGAGCACCGCCATGTCCTTTTCCGGGATCGAGGTGTAGAGGGTTAGCGCGCCTTCCTTCTTCGCTCCGGCGGCGAGCTTCTGCAAGCGATCGGGCCGGCCGTCCAGGGCGAGCTCGGAAAAGGACTGGGCCTGCGCGGGCGCGCAGCAGGCGAGCGCGACAAGACCGGCTGCGAGCGCGGCAGGTTTCATGGCCGGTTCATTGTAACGTTATAGTAACGGTGTGGCCGCCGCGGACAGAGGGAGAGAAGGAAAATGAACAGTGCAGCCGGCGAGCGTCGTGAAATCGAATACGCCGTCCACGGAGGCGTATCGCTGAAGGGGCATCTGTATGCGCCGAAGGGGCCGGGTAAATTTCCCCTCGTGATCGCGATTCACGGCGGAGGGTGGCGCCTCGCCAATCTCGACAACTACCGCATCCTCGGGCCCTGGCTCGCCGAGCGCGGCTACGTCACGCTCGCCGTCACCCACCGCCTGTCCAAGCCTGCGGAGAAGGTCTATCCCGAAGCGGTGCATGACGTACGCGCCGCGGTGCAGTTCGCGAAGGGCAGGGCGGCCGAGCTCAAGATCGACCCCGAGCGCATCGCGCTCATGGGCGATTCCTCGGGCGGGCATCTAGCCGCGCTGGTCGCGCTCGCCGGAGAGCACGCGCTGTTTCGCGAAGGCAACGCGGCCGATCCGCACGGCCGCGTGTCGACGGCGGTGAAAGTCTGCGTGCCGATCTACGCGGTCCTCGATCTCGCGCGCCAGTGGCGCCACGACCAGATCTCGCGGCCGCGCGACCAGATCGTCGAGAAGTTTCTCGGTGCGAGCCTCATCGATGACCGGCGCCTCTACTTCGACGCTTCGCCGCTTTCCTACGTCTCCGCCGGGAATAACGCGACGGCGTTCCTGCTCGCCTGGGGCACCGAGGACGACGTCGTCGATCACAAAGAGCAAAGCGAGGCGTTCCTCGAGGCACTGAAGCAGGCCGGGCATTACGCGCGCTCGGTGGTGGTCGCCGGCGCGCCGCACTTCTGGATCGGCGATCCCATCGACGAGCCGGGAAGCCACTCCGGATTTTTCGCGCCGCGGCTGCTGCGCTTCCTGCAGGTTCGGCTGTGATGCGCGCCCGCGCGGCACTGCTTCTTCTCGCGCTCGGCTTCGCGCTTTCCTGCGCGGCGCAAACCTATCCTTCGCGCGCGATCAGGATCGTCGTCGCGTTTCCCGCGGGCGGCGGCTCGGACCTCGCCGCGCGCGTGGTCGCGCAGAAGCTCTCGGAGAGCCTCGGCCAGCCGGTCGTCGTGGAAAACCGCGTCGGCGCGAACGGCAGCGTCGGCGCGGAGGCCGTGGCGCGCGCCGCACCGGACGGCTACACGCTGGTGATGGGGAGCAACGCCAACATCACCACCAACCCGCATTTAATGTCGCTTGCCTACGATCCGATGAAGGACCTCGCGCCGGTGGCGATGCTGACGGTGAATCCCCTGCTGCTCTTCGTCAATCCCGCGGTGGTGCCGGTCGCCTCGTTCCGGGAATTCCTCGACTATGTCAGGGCACGGGACGGCAAGGTGGACTACGCCTCGGCGGGGAACGGATCGCCCGCGCACCTGTCGGGGGAGCTTCTCAAGCTCACCGCGGGAATCCGGATGGTGCACGTGCCCTACAAGGGCGGACCGCCCGGAGTCAACGACGTGCTGGGCGGGCGCGTCGGCGTCATGCTCGCGGCGGCGCCGACGGTGCTGCCGCACATCCGCGCCGGAAAGCTGCGCGGCATCGCCACCACCGGAGCCCGGCGCTCGGCGTTCGCGCCGGAAATCCCGACCGTCGCTGAGTCGGGCTTTCCGGATTTCGACGTGGTAATCTGGAACGCGCTGTTCGCGCCCTCGGCGACCCCGGGCGCGGTGCTCGCGAAGCTGCACGGGGAGATCGGCCGCATACTCGCGCTGCCCGACACGAAGGAGCTGCTGCTCAATCAGGGTGCCGAGGTGCAGACTATGACTGACGCGGCGTTTCGCGAGCTGCTGAAGGCCGAGTACGAACGCTGGGGCAAGGTCATCCGCGAAGCGAAGATCAAGGTGGACTGAGACATGGATTCCGCAGAAGGCCCGGCAACCGAAAAAATCGCGGGCGCGAACATCGAAATCCTCAGGCGGGGGAAGGGGCGTCCGGTCCTGTTTCTCCACCCGCACATCGGCCTGCACGGCTCCGAGCGTTTCATCGAGCTGCTTGCGCGCGAAGTGCAGGTGATCGCCCCTTCGCATCCCGGGTTCGGGCACTCGGAGCTGCCCAAGGGGATGTCCACAGTGGATGACATGTCGTATTTCTATCTCGACCTGATCGAGAGCCTCGACCTGCGCGACCTCGTCGTCGTCGGCGCCTCGTTCGGCGGATGGATCGCCGCGGAGATCGCGACCAAGACTCACGAGCGCCTGTCGCGTCTGGTGCTGATCGGCGCGGTAGGCGCGAAATTCGGCGAGCGCGACAAAAGCGACCTCCTGGACATCTTTGCCACGCCGCGCAGCCGGTGGGAAGAGCTGTCGTTCCGCGATCCTTCCGTCTGGCTGCGCGACTACGAATCGCTCCCGGAGGAAGAGCTGACGGCGATGGCGCGCAATCGCGAGGCGACCGCGCTCTTCGCGTGGAACCCCTACATGTACAACCCGAAGCTCAGGGCGCGCCTGCACCGCATCCGGGTTCCAGCGCTGTTTCTGTGGGGCGCGCACGACGGCTTCGCACCGATCACCTACGGCAGGGATTACTGCGCGGCAATCCCCGGGGCGAAATTCGAGGAGATCGCCGAAGCGGGTCATTTCCCGCACATGGAGCAGCCCGAGGCCGTGGCGCGGCGGGTGATCGAGTTCGGGAGCAGCAGGCCGCGCCGGCGTGGAGACATGAGGTGAGACCATGAGGATCTACCACTTTTCCGAGCAACCCTGTCCCGACGCCTGGGCGCCGGAGCACAAGTCGCTGCGCGTGATCCTGCCGAGCCGCAACTGCGATCCGCGCGTGATGGCCGAGAACTATCACCACCGCCTCGACGAATGGATGCTCGCCGACGAATTGGGCCTGGACATCATGATCAACGAGCACCACGCGACCGCGACCTGCTGCTGCCCCGTGGCCGCGGTGCCGCTCGCCATCCTCGCGCGGCAAACCAAGCGCGCGCGCCTCTTGACGCTCGGCTACCCGATCGCCAACCGCCTCGACCCGGTG
>DATHHZ010000119.1:0-2246 GCA_035316965.1 Burkholderiales bacterium
CGCTCGGAATCTCGACCCGGCCCGAGCGCCGGAGCTCCGCCTCGATGTCGTCGACGATCGCGCGCAGCCGCTCCGGGGAGATGTCGCGCTTCTCGGTCGCCTTCTTCAGGCCGGTGAACAGCTTCTGCGGGTCGAAGTCCTCGCGGCGACCGTCCTTCTTCGTGACGAAGAACGGGACTGTCTCGATCCGTTCGTAAGTCGTGAATCGCTGCCCGCACTGCAGACACTCACGCCTGCGCCTGATCGCCTCGCCGATCTCTGAGTCGCGCGAGTCGACCACCTTCAGGTCGTGATGACCGCAATACGGGCAGCGCATGGAACCTCGTCCTTATTACATTCGGTTGCGGAGAAACGCCGGGATGTTGATGTCGCCGAGCTCTTCCGCGCCGAACTCTGGCCGCTCGATCGTACGACGCATCGTCTCCTGCTTGGCTTCGTGCTGAGTCTTGCCGCCGAAGCCGGTGGCGATGACGGTCACCTTGATCTCGCCCTGCATCGTCTCGTCGCGCACGACGCCGAAGATGATGTTGGCGCCCGGGTCCGCCGCGGATCGCACTATCTCCGCCGCCTTCTGGACCTCTTGCAGGGTGATGTCTTTCCCTGCGGTGATGTTGAAGAGGATGCCCTTGGCGCCGTCGATCGACGTCTCGAGCAGCGGGCTGGAGACCGCCTGCTTGGCGGCGTCCTCCGCGCGCGTATCGCCCGCGCCGTGGCCGATGCCCATGAGCGCCTCACCGGCGTTTTCCATGATCGCCTTCACGTCGGCGAAGTCGAGGTTGATCACGCCTGGCTGAGTCACCAGGTCGGAGATACCCTGGACGCCCTGGCGGAGGACGTCGTCCGCCATCCGGAACGCCTCCTCGAGCGTGGTCTTGGAGCTAGCGACCTGCGCCAACCGGTCGTTGGGGACGACGATCAGCGCGTCGACCTGGCTGCGCAGCGCCTTGATGCCCTCCTCGGCAGTGTCGTTGCGAATGCGCCCTTCGAACGCGAACGGCCGCGTCACCACGCCGATGGTCAGCGCGCCGGCCTCTTTGGCCAGCTCTGCCACGATCGCGGCCGACCCGGTGCCGGTGCCGCCGCCCATGCCGCAGGTGATGAACACCATGTCCGAGTCCTGGACCACAGCGGACAGCTCGGTGCGGCTCTCGTCCGCGGCGTCACGGCCGCGCGTCCAGTCACCCCCGGCCCCGAGGCCGCGGGTGATCTTGTTGCCCATCTGGACCTTGATGTCCGCCTGACAGCGCTCGAGCGCCTGCTTGTCGGTGTTGACGGCGATGAACTCGACCTTGAGCGCTTTCGAGATCATCCGGTTGACGGCGTTGCCGCCACCGCCACCACAGCCGACGACCTTGATCCGCGCTCGCCCTTCGTGTAGCAGACTTTCCTTCATTACGTCCTCCTGATCCGAATTTGCTTTGGCTATGGCGAGCTCGAGCTGGTTTCGGGTTTCTTCTCTAGAAAAAATCGCGCAGCCACCTCACAGTTTTTTGGTACGTGTTGCCCAACGTCACCGGCTGACGGTTTCCGTAGCCGCGGACCGGCGCGCGCGAGCCCCACTTCACCAGCCCCGATGCGACCCCAAACGACGGCCCCTGCGCTTTGTCGGCCAGACCTGCGAGCCCTGCAGGCTGCCCGAGTCGCGCGGAGGTGTTGAAGACGTGCTGGGCGGCATCCATCGTGCCCATCAGGCGAGACCCGCCGCCCGTCACGACGACACCGGCGGGAAGCAGCCCGTCGAAGCCGGTCTTGCGCACCTCTTCGCGTGCCATCTGGAAGATCTCAGTCATCCGCGGACCGATGATCTCGGCGAGGAAGCGCCGCGGGAGGGCGGTGATCCTGTCGCCGCCGACCTGCCGGACCTCGACCTTCTCCGCGTGGTCGATCACCTCGGGCAGCGAGTGGCCGTAGTTGAGCTTCAGGCTCTCGGCCTCGTCAAGCGTCGTGCGCAGCCCGATCGCGATGTCGCTCGTGACGTGGTTGCCGCCGACGGGCAGGACGGCCAGGTGGCGCGCCGAGCCCTCGTTGTAGACGACCACGTTCGTGGTTCCCGCGCCGATCTCGATGAGGCAGACGCCGAGCTCTATCTCCTGCCGGCTGAGCACACCTTCTCCGGCGGCGAGGCCGGCGCAGACGACGTCTTCGACGTCGAAGCCCGCTCCGTGCACGCACTTGATGACGTTCTGGACGGCGGTCTGGGCGCCAGTGATGATGTTGGTCTCGACCTCAAGGCGATGGCCGGTCAT
>DATHHZ010000120.1:0-2726 GCA_035316965.1 Burkholderiales bacterium
CCTCGAGGTCCCGGCCGCCGGCCGACGCCTCGCCTATAGCGTGACGCCGGACGAGGCGGCCGCCGCACGCGCGCGTCTTGCCGCCGAGGCTCCTGCGCGCGCCTCTCCCTTGGTCGGCATGAACGTCGCCACGTATCCGACGAAATTATTCCGCCGCTGGCCGATCGAGCAGTTCGGCGAATTGTCGGAGCGCATTGCTGCCGAATGGCCGCACGCCCATGCACTGATTTTCGGCGGCGGCGAAGAGCAGGAGGGCGCGCGCCGGCTCAAGGAGCAGCTTGGCGACCGCGCCACGCTCTTTGCCGGGCGCCTCGCCCTGCGCGAGAGCGCCGCGCTGATGAGCCTGACCGATCTCTATCTCGGTCTGGATACGGGCCTGACGCATATCATGAGCGCCTTCGACATTCCGCTGGTGGCCCTCTACCACTGCCGCATCCCGAGCCGCCAGATTGCGCCCCTGGACCATCCCTGCCTGTACGCGCTCGACCATCCCCGGCTGGGCGGGGATTGCACGGAATCCACGCCGATGTCCGAAATCACCGTCGATGCGGTGCTGGCGCAGGTCCGGCGCGCGCTCGCCGAGCATCCACCCGCGCGCCAGGGTCCTCAGGCAGCGGCTCGTTTCGCATAGATGTAACCGACCGTGTCACCGCAAGGGACGATTTCGAACGAGTACCCGTGCTGCTTCAGAATCTCGACCAGCCGCTCCTCGCCCTGATGGTATTCCATCACAATCTCGGCCGGCGCCAGCTGATCGAGGAAGCGTTCGTCCTCGAACATCGGATACTCGCAGCCTTCGCAGTCCATCTTGAGCAGATCGATCGAAGTCGGAAGGTTGGCGATCACAAAGGGACTCCGTCTACGAAATTCAGGGTTTCGCCGCCCGTGGTTTCCTTATGCGTATGCGTGGAAAGTCCCGAGTTGAAAAAGTGCACCGCATCGCCGACGCCATTGGCCGCGAGATTGCGGCGCACCAACCCGCCGGCCGTGACGGAGGGCTCAAACGCATACACGGTCGCGCCCATCTTCGCCATCGGAATCGAGCTGTCGCCGAAGAAGGCGCCGATGTCGACCGCCACCCTGCCCGCCAGGGAGCGGCCCTTCATCCGATACACGTCTTCGCGAAAGATCTCGCGCAGAAAAATGCCTTCTACTTTAGCCTCGAGCGGTGAAAAGAAGATGTAGCCATCCAGCTCGATGCGCTTGCAGTCGGGTTCGAAAGAGCAGCGGGCCCCGATCTGGGCCAGCCGGCACATGTTGGGAAGCTGATGCCACGCCGACGGCGGAACATCGAGGTCCAAGCCGGTCTTCGAGCGGACGCGCGCCGTAACCTGCATGAAAGGAAGAACGAGCGCCCGGAGCGGCAGCTCCAGCGCGCTGAAAATGAGCTGCAGCGACTTGTAGTAGAGCCTCAGGCGCCTGATGTTGTCTCTTAGCCGCACTAAATCTAGTTTCAATCAGAAAGGAAGTATGCGAGTCGGTTTCCGCTATCGCGGGGCATTCACGAATTCATGCTCGACGGAGATCTGAACTCGCGGGGCGGCTTGGCGCGAGAAGAGGTGCGCAGACTGCTCGAAGCACTGGCCGGTCGCACGCCCGAAGTCCACGTGTCGCTCGATGATGTTAAGCCACGGGATTGAACGACGATATTGTCGAGAATGATCCTTGGAATACTCACAGCGTGCCCTTTCCCTAGGTGGTGCCTTCGCGGCGCGTCAGGAGCCACACAAAACCCCCCGGCAATCCCGAGACGAACATGCATGCACCGAACAGCACGGATAAGCTCAGCGAGGCATCTGCCTCTAATCCGGCCAGCGAGAATACGACTACCATCGCCCCTTCGCGAATGCCCCAGCCCGCCAACGAAATCGGGATCATGCTCAGGAGCAGCACAGGGGGAAACAGAAACACGGCCGCTGCGAGCGACAGATTCAGCGACATGGAACGGGCCAAGTACAGCACCACCAGTCCGAGCGAGATCTGGTTGACGAGCGAAAGCAGGACTGTAGCGGGACCATAAGGCAGCGATTGGAGCAATCGCCGCGTGTCTTTCGCTGTTTGCTTCAATCCGCCTTTCACGCGAATAAGAAAGGGGCGGCGCAAAAACGCGGTACGCACCCTCCCTTTCAGCAATGTCGCGATGCTGGCCATCATATGATCGGCGGACAGGAAAACAGCGACCCCCAACGCAACCAGTATCGACGAAATCGAAATGACCGTTGCCAGAACGCCCGTGACGTGTAGCGAAAACAGGTATGGCAGCCCCAGGATGACCAGCAGCAGCAATCCCAGCAGGCCGAGAACGCGATCGACGACAACGGTTCCGATTGCGGTGCCGAGTGGGACGCCGGCGCGCCTTGCGTACCACATTCTCAGCCCATCTCCGCCCATTCCGGAAGGAAGCAGCTGATTGAAAAACATTCCGATCACCGTGTAGCGCCACACGTCGGAAAACGACAGCGGATAGCGAAACTCCACCAGGACGGTTTTCCATCGCGCAGCAATGGTGACCGAGAGCGCAAAGATGCAGAGTGACCCGATCATCAGGGTTAACACCCCTGCGGAGGCGAGGCGCCGGCCCAGGTCCGCAAGATCTGCCCGTGCCACGAGGGTCGTGACCAGCGCGACGCTGACAGTTAGCTTGAGCAAGAGGGTCTTCACCGGCTTGGTACTATGTCGTGATGCTGCTGGTGTCACGTCGTGGGGCTGTACCGCGATATCCCGAA
>DATHHZ010000121.1:0-4303 GCA_035316965.1 Burkholderiales bacterium
AACGTTTGCGCAACACGTCGGAAACGCTCGTCTTGAGGAAATCGACGATTACCGTTTGTCCTTGTTGGCGGATATCCACACCGGTAGACGTGTCCGAAAGCTCGACGACGATTCGCCCCTCGCCCCCGCGTCCGCGTCGGAAATTGACGTCTTTCAGAGCGTGCTGAACGTCCAATCTGCCTTCCGCAAAGCGCGCAGCGCCGCCTGTCGCGGCCTGCTGCGCACCCCCCGTGGCGGCCAAGGTGATCAACAAGCTGCTGCCTTCGATCTTGGACTCGTACGGAACCATGTTGCGTAAATTGAGCACCAGGCGGGTGCGCTCGCCCGCTTGCACCACGTTCATCGAGCGCAACACCGCCTCGCCGATATCCTGACTGTTCCGCCCCAGGCCGTTGGTCGTATCGGGAAAATCGAACGCGATCCGGGCCGGATTGGCGATCGTGAAGCTGCCCGGAGCGGCTGCGATCGGGTTCTTCATGGTTACCCGTACCAGTACCTGGCCGCCTGCCTGCGTGACGTCGAAGTTTTCGATGCTGTTTTGCTGCGCGCGGGCGAGGGACACGAGCAGGAGCAACCCGAATGGGCAAATCGCCGCCTGAATAAATCTTCGCACTAGGACATGGTTCATCATTTCCCTCCTCCGACTTCCTGCAGCTGCAAGGTGCTCTGGCGTTCGGTCCAGTCGCCCACCGCATCCTGGATGAGCTCACGAAGCTGGATCTGGCTTTCGGTAATCGTCGTGATAAGGCCGAAATTCTGGCCCATGTAGTTGCCGACTTTGACGCGGTACAGGCCCGTATCGGCTTTGACCAGCGCAAAATTCGCCTTCCTCTGCTGCAGCACGCCCACCATCTTCAGCGATTCCAACGGATAAGCTTCGAGCGGTTCCTTCGGCCGGTTCAGATCGGGCTTGAGTCCGCCGCCGCCGCCGCTGCCTGCCGATTTCGTGACGAGCTCGATTTTCGCGCTGCTGAAGGGATCGGCTTGATCGAAAGCCTTGTAGGGTACCGGCTCGTAAGGCTTCACGACGGGTAGGGGGTCGATCCTCCCGCGCAGGTCCTTTGTCTTGTCCTTTAGTTCGGACTTAAGGTCGCCAAATTCTTCGCCGCCGCACGCCGCGAGCAGCAACCCGAGCACGATGACGGGGAGCCCCTTCACTTCTTACCCGCCTTGACGCCCTTTGCCGCCCTACTCTGGGCCGCCACTTCCTCCTCGTCCAGGTAACGGAAGGTCTTCGCCGTGACGTCCATGACGAGCGAGCCGTCTTTGCCTCCTGTCAGCCCGATATCGTTCAGCGTGACGATGCGCGAGAGCTGTCCGATGTCGCTCGCAAACTGCCCCATGTCGTGATAGCTGCCATTGAGTTTCAGCGTGACCGGCAGCTCGGCGTAGAATTCACGCTTGGTTTCCGCCGGAGCCGGCCTGAACAGCTCAAATTGCAGGCCGCGACCGAGCCCAGCCTGGTTGATGTCCACGAGCAGCGCGTCCATTTGCGATCGATTGGGCAGCTGCCTCAGAAGCGCGCCGAAGGAGCTGTCGATTTCGCGCAGCTGCTGACGGTAGAGATCGAGATTGATTGCCTGTTGCTGCTTCGCGACATATTCGTCCTTGAGCTTCGCTTCCTGTACGCGCCCGGCCTCAAGCGAGTCCATCTCTTCCTGCCAATCGAGGAAGTAGCCCAGCGCGACGATGCCGACCAGCACTCCGAGCAGCAGCATCGCCTTGGGTATTGCCGGCCACGCGCCCGGATCGCGCGTATTGAGATTCTTGAACTGTTCGAGAAATTTCTTCATCGGTCTCAGCCTTTGGCCGGAGCGGCCTTGGGTGCGGCCTTACCCGATTTGCCGGCATCTTCGGTCTGGAGCTGCTTCAGGCTCACGTTCATGTTGAATTCGGAAACGCGCTTGTTGCTCACGTTCACGGCTCTGATCTCGACCAGATCGGGATTCTCAAGGTAAGGCGAAGCCGCGAAATTACGCATCAGGGTCGAGACTCGCGCGTTGGATTGTGCGTAGCCCACCATGTTGATTTTCAAGCCAGTCTGCTTGATCGCCTTGAGGTACACGCCATCGGGTACCTGCTGAACCAGCTCCTGCAACATGTAGACGGCCTGCGCACGGTCTGTTTGCAGCCGCTCGATGATCTGCTTGCGCGCAAGGAGCGCTGCAATCTCGCTCTTCAGCTTTTTGATCTCCTCGATTTCCTTGTCGAGCCTGACGTTTTCCCTTTTCAGGAATTCGTTGCGGTCGCTCTGTACCGCGATGTATCCCGCAATAGTCAGGTGCACCGCGCCGACGATCAGAAGCCCTAGCACGGCCACCATGCCTCCCAGCACGCCAAGATGCTGGCGCTGGGCTTTGCGGCGCGCCTCGCGCCACGGGAGCAGATTGATGCGAATCACGGGTCAAATCTCCGCATGGCAAGCCCGCACGCGACCATCAGCGAGGGCGCATCCGCGACCAGCTTCTTCAGTGAAACGCGCGGCGAAATCGCCATGCTCGCGAAAGGATTGGCGACCAAAGCGTTGATCTGGGTGCGGGCCTGCACCATCTCGTCTAGCCCCGGAATCACCGCCGAGCCTCCGGTGAGCAGAACGTGCTCGACCGAGGTGTACTGGGTCGATGTAAAGAAGAACTGCACTGCCCGCTGGATTTCCAGCGCCGCGTTCTCCATGAAGGGGCGCAGCACTTCCGATTCGTAGTTCTCCGGCAGCCCCCCGGAGCGCTTCGCCGCTTCGGCTTCGTCCAGGTTCATGCCGTACGCGCGCATGATGTCCTGCGTGAGCTGGCTACCCCCGAACGCCTGCTCGCGCGTGTACACGGTCTGCTCGTTGCGCAGCACCGTGACGTTCATGACGTTCGCGCCCAAATCGACCAGCGCGATATTCTGGTCTTTGCCGTTGTCCGGGAATTGCTGCTGAATCAGCTCGAAGGAAGATTGGATGGCGTAGGACTCGACATCCATGACTATGGCTTTAAGGCCCGAGGCTTCGGCCACCGCGACGCGGTCTTCGACCTTCTCCTTGCGTGAGGCAGCGATCAGCACTTCGACCTCTTCCGGTCCCGACGGAGAAGGTCCCACCACCTGAAAGTCCAGGTTGACCTCGTCGAGCGCAAATGGGATGTACTGGTTGGCCTCGGTTTCGACTTGAACCTCCAGCTCTTCGTCGCGCAGCCCCGCCGGTACGATGATCTTCTTGGTGATCACCGCGGCCGTGGGCAGGGCGAGGGCGACGTTTTTCGTGCGCGTCGCCATTCTCTTCCAGCCGCGCTGCACGGCATCGACCACGGCATCGAGGTTGGTGATGTTGCCGTCGAGGACTGCGTCCTTCGGCAGCGCCTCGATGGCATAACGCTCGACCCGCGGATTTCCCCTGCCCGCATCGGCGAGCTCCACCAGCTTCACCGAGGACGAAGAGATATCCATCCCGAACAGCGGCGGCGCTTTCGGCTTGAAAATATCGAAATTTAAATTCAGCTGCAACCGGGATTTCCCCTTCAGGTATGGCCGGTTAGGCGCGATTGGTATAATTTACGTTAAATGCTAGCAACAACCCCCCATCCTGTAAAGTAAATTTTTCACGCGAGATATTAGGTGCTTAGGGTGAACCTACCGCTGTTTCAGCTCTCTATAATGGGCGACCTTTTCCCGGATATCCCCTGAATGCGGCTTCGATGGTTCGCCTTCCCGGTGTTGGCGCTGGCCGGGATGGGAGTAGTGAGCTTGGCGCTGCTGGGTTTCGTGATCCTCCTTGCGTACCCTAACCTGCCCTCCATCGAGGCGCTCACCGAGTACCAGCCGAAGATCCCGTTACGCGTCTACACCGCCGACGGCTTGCTGATCGGGGAGTTCGGCGAAGAGCGCCGTTCGGTCGTCAGCATCGAGGAGGTTCCTGCTCTGATGAAACAGGCCATCCTCGCGGCCGAGGACGAGCGCTTTTACCAGCATACCGGGGTCGACTACCACGGGGTGCTCCGGGCAGCCTACTCCAACTTGGTCAGCGGCGGCAAGACTCAAGGGGCTTCGACGATCACGATGCAGGTCGCGCGGAACTTTTTTCTTTCCCGGGAAAAAACGCTGACCCGCAAATTGTACGAGGCGCTTCTGGCGTTCAAGATCGAAAATAGCCTCAGCAAAGATCAGATCCTGGAGATCTACATCAACCAGATCTATCTGGGCCAGAGGGCCTACGGGTTCGGCGCAGCGGCGCAAGTCTACTTCGGCAAGACTCTGTCCCAGCTCAATTCGGCCGAGATCGCGATGCTTGCCGGGTTGCCCAAGGCCCCCTCCTCTTTTAACCCAG
>DATHHZ010000122.1:0-2102 GCA_035316965.1 Burkholderiales bacterium
CGCAGGCCGGTAATCGGTTCTTGCGCCGGAAGCGAGCCTGTTCGGCAGGGCGATGTTCCAGATCGTGCCTTCGGTCGGATGCGCGACGCGCTCGAACATTCCGACCTCGCGCAGGTGCGGATCGTCGAGCAGGGACTCGAAGCTGTGGTAGGGCATGCAAGGCACGTCCGCGCGCTCGAGCAGCTCCAGCCACTCGGCGGTGGTCTTCGAGCGCAGCGACTGCGCGCGGACTTCGAAATAGTCCCTGACGTTCGCGAACCGCGCGGCCACCAAGTCGAAGCGCCGGTCGGCCTTCAGCTCGGGCCGGCCCACCGCGTCGAAGAACGCAAAGGCCTGCTTGTCGGTATTGGCCGACACGCAGATGAAGCCGTCCGCGGTCGGCAGCGGGCGGGCTTCCGGTTCGAGCACGCGCGGATCGCCGGTGCCCCCAAGCGGCGGATCGAAGGTGCGCAGGTACATGTGCTCGGACATGACGAATGCCGCCATGTTCTCGAACATGGGGACCTCGACGTGCTGGCCCGCGCCGCTCGACTTGCGGTGATACAAGGCGAGCAGGACCATTTGAACCGCGATCAGCCCGACGATGTGGTCGGCCATGACCATCGGCGTGTAGCGCGGCGTGCCCGTGGAGCGCGCGTGGCAGGCCGCGACCCCGGCCGAGCCCTGAATGATGGTGTCGTAGGCGGGCTTCGCCGCGTAGCGCCCGGACTGGCCGAAGCCGACGAGGCTGCAGGTGATGAGCTTCCCGTTCACCGCGCGAAGCTCGTCGTAGCCCAGGCCGAGCCGCTTCAGCGCGGCGGCGCGCATGTTGACGACCAGCACGTCGGCGCCGGTGCACAGGCGCTTCAGAGCCCCGCGCGCGGCGGGCTGCTTCAGGTCGAGCACGACCGAGCGTTTGTTGCGATTCATGTGAAGGAACTTGGAGGCCATCTTCGGCGTGACCGACTTCCCTCCCAGCGCGCGCAGCAGATCGCCCTCGGGCGGTTCGATCTTGACGACGTCCGCCCCGTAGTCGGCGAAGAATTGCGTCGCCACCGGGCCCATGACCACCGAAGTCAGATCGAGGACCCGGATTCCCTGCAGCGGCCCGCCGCTCATCTGGGCTCAAACTCCAGCTCGGCCTCGATCGCGAGATCGCCCTCGGCATCCAGCGCCCACATGCGCGCCTTGTTTTCGGCCGCGAGCAGCTTGCCGCATACGGTGATCGGCCGGTTGACGAAGAGCGCCTTGACGTTTCTGGACGAAGACGATCTCAGCTCCCTGCCGCTTTTCGACGTCGCGAGCTCCCACAACAGCAGCGTCATCAGGCCGCCGTTCATGACCAGGTCTGGGTAGCCTTCCTTGTCGCGCACGTAATCGGCGTCGTAGTGGATGCGGTGAGAATTGAACGTCACCGCGGAATAGCGAAACAGCAGGACGCTGTCCGGGACGATCGAGCGCGTCCATTGGGCCGAGTCGGCGCCGGGCGCGGGCGCCGCCTCCGGTTTCGGCGCGCCCGGCTTCGGCTCCTCGCGATAGACGATGTCGTGCTCCTCGACCACGGCAAGCCCCCGCGGCCCGGATATTTCGTGGCGCACGGTCACGAAGCACATCTTGCCGGAGCGTCCCTGCTTGGGCTCGATGCGCGCGATGCGCGAGAGCCGGTTGACTTCGTCGCCGATGCGCAGCACGTCGTGGAACTCCACGCGCCTGCCCGCGAACATGCGTCTGGGCAGGGGGACGGGCGGAATGAACTGCCCCTTGTGGGGATGGCCGTCGGGCCCGAGCAGGGACTGCCGCTCCGCCGGGGTGAACAGGACGACGTACCAGCCTTTGGGGATCGCATCGCCGCGCCCGTACGGTCTGAGCGGGACATCGAGCAGGGCGGCCAGGCGCTTGATTGCGGCGAGCGACACTTCGTCGCTTGCCTGCTGCTGCCTGCCTATCCATTCCTGGAGGGTATCGGCCATGGCGTTACGGAAATTCAACGGGGCGTACTATTTTGCAGGGATTGTGATCCCGGCGCTTGCTGCCGGCTAAATTATTTTCAGCGCCGCGAGCTGATCGAGCTCCTCCCGGCGCAACCCGAGCAGCCCGCCGAGTACTTCGCGCGTATGCTGTCC
>DATHHZ010000123.1:0-8354 GCA_035316965.1 Burkholderiales bacterium
CGGGCGTGCCGCTCGATCTCGAGCGCTTCGACGCGATCTCGCGCAAGACTCCCGTGATCGCCAATCTGCGCCCGTCGGGCAAATACCTGATGGAGGATTTTTACTACGCGGGCGGATTGCGCGCGCTGCTCGCCTCGATCCGCGACCTGCTCGATCTCGATGCGAAGACCGTGAGCGGCAAGACGCTCGGAGAAAATCTCGAAGGCGCGAAGATCTTCAACCCCGACGTGATTTTGCCGCGCGACAAGGCGCTGATTCCCTCGGGCGGGCTCGCCGTGCTGCGCGCGCAATCCGCCCGCGTAGTAAAAATCCTCCATCAGGTATTTGCCCGACGGGCGCAGGTTGGCGATCACGGGAGTCTTGCGCGAGATCGCGTCGAAGCGCTCGAGATCGAGCGGCACGCCCGCGCGCCGCGCCCTCGCGCTGAGATGAATGGCGGCGTTGGTCGAGCCGCCGCAGGCGAGCACGCAGGTGACGGCGTTGTCGAAGGAGGACGGCGTGAGCAGGCTCTTCGGCGTGGCGTCCTCCCACACCATCTCGACCGCGCGCTTTCCGGTCGCAGTCGCCATCTTCGCGTGGTGGGAGTCGGCCGCGGGGATCGACGCCGCGCCCGGCAGCGCGAGGCCGAGCGCTTCCGCGGCCGAGGTCATGGTCGATGCCGTGCCCATCGTCATGCAGTGGCCGGGCGAGCGCGCGATGCCTTCCTCGATTTCTTCCCAGTCGTTCTCCGTGATCGTTCCGGCGCGCAGCTCGGCCCAGTACTTGCGCGAGTCGCTCCCCGAGCCGAGCACCTGCCCGTGCCAGTTGCCGCGCAGCATCGGCCCCGCGGGCAGGTAGATCATCGGCAGCCCCATCGAGAGCGCGCCCATCACGAGAGCGGGCGTCGTCTTGTCGCAGCCGCCCATGAGCACGCAGCCGTCGGCGGGATACGAGCGCAGGAGCTCCTCGGTCTCCATCGCGAGGAAGTTGCGGTACATCATGGTGGAGGGTTTCTGGAACGGCTCGGCGAGCGCGATCGCGGGCATTTCGATCGGAAATCCGCCGGCCTGCCACACACCGCGCTTGACTTCCTCGGCGCGCGTCCGGAAATGCGCGTGGCAGGGATTGATGTCGCTCCAGGTGTTGATGATGGCGATCACGGGCTTCCCTGCGTAATCGCTCTTGTCGTAGCCCATCTGCGCGGTACGCGAGCGGTGGTCGAAAGTCTTGCGGTCGCCCACGCCGTACCAGCGGTGGCTGCGCAGCTCTTCGGGGCGTTTTCTCGCGGGCATTCGGGCGGTCTTGGTTTTGAGCTGCAATTCTACCCGGACAATCTGCGAGGCGCGTGCTGCTTTTCGCCGGCAAACGCGATATCCTCCCTGCTCTCGCGGCGCGAATCGGCCGCGACCGGAGGAGGGCCAGCGTGCAAATCATGAACAAGATCTTCGCCGTCGTAGCGCTGTGTGCCCTTGCGCCCATCGGGACGCTGGCGCAGGAATGGCCGAAGCAGCATCCCGTGCAGTTCATCGTCGCCTTCGGCCCGGGGAGCACGACCGACATCGTCGGGCGCATCGTGGCCCAGAAGCTCGGCGAATCGCTGGGACAGACCGTCGTGGTCGAGAACAAGCCCGGTGCGGGCGGCAACATCGGCGCCCAGTTCGTCAAGCGCGCAGCGCCCGACGGCTACACGGTGCTCGTGATCAGCGTTGCCTACGCCGTCAACCCCAGCCTCTACGCCAGCGCGGGCTACGATCCGCTGAAGGACTTCGCGCCGGTCATACTCGGACCCAGCACGCCCAACATCATCACGGTGCATCCTTCGGTAGCGGCGAACAATCTCCAGGAACTGATCGCGCTCGCGCGCAAGGAGAAGCTCGCGTATGCATCATCGGGCATCGGCACGACCACGCACCTCTCGATGGAGCGCATCAAGACCGCGACGGGCGTGGACATCACCCACGTTCCCTACCAGCCGGCCCAGGCCGTGACCGCCGCGGTCGCGGGACAGACGCAGATCTCGAGCACCTCAATGCCGCCTGCGGTGCCGCAGATCAAGGCGGGGAAGCTCCGCCCCATCGCGGTGACGAGCGCGCAGCGCTCTGCGGCACTCCCCGACGTGCCGACGGTGAACGAGCAGGGCTTCAAGGATTTCGACGACCTGACCTGGATCGGATTCTTCCTGCCTGCGGGCACGAGCGCCGACGTCGTCAACCGCCTGAACGGCGAGATCAACCGCATCGTCGAGCTGCCCGACGTGAAGGACAGGCTTTCGCAAAACGGCCTGACCTCCAAGCGCAACAGCCCGGCGGAGTTTGCCGCCTTCATCCGCGAGGAAATCCCGAAGTGGGCGAAAGCTGTGAAGGACTCGGGCGCGAAGGCCGATTGAGCACCGGCATGATCGACAAGATCGTCCCCTCGATCGAGGCCGCGCTCGCCGACGTGCGCGACGGCTCGACGGTCCTCGTCGGCGGATTCGGCGGCGCCGGCGTCCCGGAAGAGCTGGTCGATGCGCTGATCGCACAAGGGGCGAAAGACCTGACCATCGTCAACAACAACGCCGGCAACGCAGAATTCGGCGTCGCGGCGCTGCTGAAAGCCGGTCGCGTGCGCAAGGTTGTCTGCTCCTATCCGCGCACGGCCGACTCGCATGTGTTCGAAGCGCTTTACCGCGCCGGAAAAATCGAGCTCGAGCTCGTCCCTCAGGGGACGCTCTCGGAGCGCATGCGCGCGGCGGGCGCCGGGATCGGCGCTTTCTACACGCCCACGGGCTACGGTACCGACCTAGCAAAAGGCAAAGAGACGAGGATGATCGACGGCCGGGGTCACGTGCTCGAGCACGCACTGCGCGGCGCTATCGCCTTGGTCAAGGCGGAGCGCGGCGACCGTTGGGGAAATCTCGTCTACAGGAAGAGTGCGCGCAACTTCGGGCCGACCATGGCGAGCGCGGCGAAATGCACCATCGCGCAGGTGTACGAAATCGTCGAGCTGGGCGCGCTCGATCCGGAGTGCATCGTGACGCCGGGTATTTTCGTCACGCGCGTCGTGAAGGTGCCGCGGAAGAAAACCACGGTGGTCCCGGCGGAGGCGGCGGCATGAGCTACGCCAAGCTCACGCGCGAGCAGATCGCAGCGCGCATCGCACGGGATATCCCCGAAGGCGCGTACGTCAATCTGGGAATTGGTATGCCGACGCTGGTCGGCAACCACCTGCCGAAGGACCGCGAGATTTTTCTGCATAGCGAGAACGGCATCCTGGGAATGGGCCCGGCGCCCGCGCCGGGCGAGGAAGACGCAGACCTCATCAATGCCGGAAAAGAACCCGTGACCTTGTTGACCGGCGGGGCATACTTCCACCACACCGACTCGTTCGCGATGATGCGCGGGCGGCATCTCGACATCGCGGTGCTCGGCGCCTTCCAGGTCTCCGTCTCCGGCGACCTCGCCAACTGGCACACCGGGGGCGACGCGATTCCCGCCGTGGGCGGCGCGATGGACCTCGCGGTCGGGGCGAAGAACGTCTGGGTGATGATGGAGCACCTCACGAAGAGCGGAGAATCGAAGATCGTGCCCCGCTGCACTTATCCCCTGACCGGAATCGGCGTCGTGAAGCGCATCTATACGGATCTCGCGGTGATCGACGTCACGCCGCGTGGTCTGGTTGCGGGCCAGCTTGTGCCGGGCCTTTCTTTCGACGAGCTGCAGCGCCTTACTGGAGTGCCGATTTCACCTTCGGGCGCTCGGGCCGCGGCTTGAATTCGCGGCGGTGGACGAGTCGATGACTGACGAGTGAGCTCCAAGGAGAACGCCAAATGAAGATCTGGACGGTTGGATTCCTGTTTTCCGGGCTAGGCTTGCTGGCGGGAAGCGCATGCGCGCAGGAGGACTTGCGCCGCTTCAAACTCACGCCCTTCAGCGAGATGACGCCGGCGCAGCGCGCGTTTGCCGATGCCGTCATGTCCGGCCCGGTCGCGGCCACCGGCAGTGCGGCCGTCGTACCGGGCGCAGGCACGATCGGCAGCCCGTTCAATGTGTACCTCCGCAGCCCGGTGCTCGCCGAGCGGCTTCGACAGTTAGGCGAGCAGATCCGCTTCAAGAGCTCGCTGCCCGCGCGCGTGAATGAGCTCGCAATTCTGGTGACGGCGCGCCACTGGACGGCGCAGTACGAGTGGTATGCGCATCACCGCCTCGCGCTGAAGGCGGGCTTGAACCCGGCTGTCGCGGAAGACCTTGCGCAAGGCCGGCGTCCCGCGGGCATGCAGGAGGATGAGGCCATCATCTACAACTTCTCGCACGAACTGCACAACCATCACGCCGTCAGCGACGCCACCTTCAAGGCCGCAGTCGACAAGTTCGGTGAACAGGGTGTCGTGGACCTGATCGCCGTTAACGGTTATTACGTGCTCGTCTCGATGATTCTGAATGTAGACCGCACACCTATCCCGGGCGGGGGCAAGCTGCCTTTGTCCCTTCTCAAGTAGTCGAACCAGCGTCAATTCGGCACGCCTCGACACTTAGGCCGAGAGAGTCATTCATGTCCGAAGTCGAAATGAAAACAAAATCCTCCGACCCGCGCGTCGCGACGGCGATCGCGCATTGGGCGCCGAGATTTATCTCGAACGGCGTGCTGCTCGCCGATTTCGAGGAGGTCACTGCAGGAATCGAGCGCTGGGAGGACTGGTGCCGCGCCTGGTGCGAGCGCGCCAAGGTCCACAAAGCGCTCGGGCGCGAGGCGCTCGCCCAAGGCTACAAGCTCACTGCCGGCGAGCACCTGGTGCGCGCGGCGATGTACTACCACTTCGCCAAGTTCGTCTTCGTGCACGACAAGAAGCAGATGCGCGACGCGCACCTGCAGTCGGTCGAATGCTACAAGGACGCGCTTCCGCTCATGCGCCCGACGGGCGAGCGCGTCGCGATACCGTTCGAGGGCAAGACCCTCTACGGGATCCTGCGGCACCCGCTCCAACGTTTCACTCGGTCGCCCGTGCTCATCATGGCGCCGGGCCTGGACTCCACCAAGGAGGAGCTGCACGCCTACGCGGAGCCTTTCCTCGCCCGCGGCATCGCGATCCTCGCGATCGACGGGCCCGGGCAGGGCGAGGCGGAGTACGAGATCCCGATCTGCGGCGACTACGAGCGCGCTGCGCGCGCGGTGTGCGACTGGATCGAAAAGCGCGCGGATCTCGACGCGGCGAAGATCGCCATGTGGGGCGTGAGCCTCGGCGGCTATTACGCGCCGCGCGCGACCGCATACGAGAAGCGCATCCGCGCCTGTATCGCGCTCTCCGGGCCGTTCGAATGGAAGGAGATCTGGGCTGCGCTGCCGGTGCTGACGCGCGAGGCGTTCCGCGTGCGCAGCCACTGCGCGACCGAGGCCGATGCGCTGCGCCACGCCGCGACCTTGTCGATGAAGGAGGCGGCGGCGAAAATCGCCTGTCCGATCTTAATCGTAACCGGGCGCGAGGACCGGCTCGTGCCGGCTTCGCAAGGGGAGCGGCTCGCGAAGAGCGTCTCCGGTCCGGTAGAGTTGCTGATCGTCGAGGACGGCGGGCACAATGCCAACAATCGTCCCTATCGCTATCGGAGCCGGACGGCCGATTGGCTTGCCGGGCAGCTCGGGCTGCCCAGGATTTGACGGCCGAACAGAGGAGAGAAATGACCATGTCAAAGCGCAACCGGTGGACCTTGCTCGCGACGGCAATGCTCGTCTCGGGTATCGCCGCCGCCCAGACTTTTCCCAGCAGGACCATTCATCTCGTTTCGGGCGTCACCCCGGGCAGCGCGTCGGATACGACGGCGCGCATCGTCGCCGAGAAACTGCAGGCGAGCCTCGGCCAGGCGGTGATCGTCGAGAACAAGCTCGGCGTCGGCGGGCTGATCGGCGCTGCTTATGTCGCCAGGGCCGATCCGGACGGACACGTGATCAGTATCTACACCTCCGCGTTCACGGTGGCCCCGCTCCTTTCCCCCGGGCCGCTCGATCCGAAGGAGCTCACGCCGGTCGCGACTCTCGGAACGGTTCCCACGGTGCTGGTCGTCTCGACGGCCAAGAACTACAAGACCGTGGCGGACCTCGTCGCTGCGGCCAAGGTGAAGGCCGGGGCGGTCGTCGCCACGACTGCCGGCATCGGCAGCTCCACGCACATGAACCTGGAGCGTTTTCGCATCGCGGCGGGGATCGAAGTGCTGCACGTGCCGATGAAGGGCGCGCCCGATGCGCTCACCGAAGTGCTCACCGGTCGCGCCGATTTCTATTTCGCGCTGCCGTTCCAGGTGGGGCCGCAAGTCAAGGAGGGCAAGCTGCGTGCGCTCGCGGTAGGCTCGCCCAAGAGGAGCGCGCTCTTTCCCGATGTTCCCACCACCGTCGAGGCCGGCTATCCGAACTCCGACTACAACTTCTGGATAGGCGCCCTGGTCGCCTCCAGGACGCCGCGCGACATCGTTCTGCGCCTGAACAAGGAATTCAACGCCGCCGTGAATTCGCCCGAGGTGCGCGAAAAGTTTCTCAAGCTGGGTGTGGATCCGTTGAGCATGTCGCTGCCCGACTTCGAAGCGATGATCAAGAAGGAATTCGAGTCGAACGCCCAGCTGATCAAGGCGGCGGGCATAACAGCCAATTAAGGGGACCCCTTCGCGGCCGCGTGGCATACTTCGCGTTCTGCAAAAAGTCGTCCTGGGAAAAAGTCGATGGCCAAGCCAAAAAAAACCACCGAGCCGAAAATCATCCGGCCGGACGACATCGACCCGCACCACAACTGGAAGCGGCCGCTGCAGGCGCCCGGCCACACGCAGGTCGATTTCGAGGAGCGCATCAACTTCAGGCGGCTGCACGACTACCGCCTCGCGCGCGTGCGCGCGGCGCTCGCGGCCTCGGGCCTGGGTGCGCTGCTTTCATTCGACCAGCACAACATCCGCTACACCACCAGCACCGTCATCGGCGAATGGGCGCGCGACAAGCTCACGCGCTACTCGCTGCTCACGGGCACGGGCGACCCGTACATCTGGGATTTCGGCAGCGCGGCCAAGCACCACCGGCTCTACGCGCCGTGGCTGCAAGTCGATCACTGCAAGGCCGGCCTGCTCGGGCTGCGCGGCGCGGTCGGGAGCGACATCACGCTGTTCCGCGACGCGGCGAAGGAGATCAAGGCGATCCTCGACGCGGAAGGCGTGGGCGACATGCCGCTCGGCCTGGACGTGGTCGAGCCGCCGATGCTCTTCGAATTGCAGAAACTCGGAATCGAAGTCCGCGACGGCCAGCAGGTGATGCTCCAGGCGCGCGAGGTGAAGAACATCGACGAGCTGACGCTCCTCAACATGGCCTCCGCGATGGTAGACGGCGTCTACCAGGACATCGCCGAGGCGCTCAAGCCCGGAGTGAAAGAATCGCAGATCGTGGCGCTCGCGACCGCAAGGCTCTACGAGATGGGCTCGGACTGCGTCGAGGCGATCAACTCGATTTCGGGCGAGCGCTGCTCGCCGCATCCGCACAACTTCACCGACCGCCTCATCCGTCCGGGCGACCAGGCCTTCTTCGATGTCATCCAGTCGTTCATGGGCTACCGCACCTGCTATTACCGCACCTTCAACGTCGGGCGCGCGACTGCGCCGCAGCGCACCGCGTACAGAAAAGCGCGCGAGTGGATAGACAAGGCGATCGAGCTCTTGAAGCCCGGAATGTCGAGCGACAAGATCGCCCGCGCTTTCCCGGAGGCGAAGGAAATCGGGTTTGCGAGCGAGATGGAAGCGTTCGGCCTGAACTTCTGCCACGGGCTGGGGCTCGGCCTGCACGAGCGGCCGCTGATCTCGCGGCTCACTTCGTTCAAGGAGCCGATCGAGCTGAAAGCGGGCATGGTGTTCGCCGTGGAGACCTACTGCCCCGCGACCGACGGTATCTCGGCCGCGCGCATCGAGGAGGAGGTGATCCTCACGCCCGAGGGCGCGAAGATCATCTCCCTCTATCCGGCCGAAGAGCTGCCGATCGCAAACCCGTATCGAAGCTGAGGAGCGAGTTCACGACATGAGCATTACGCAAGAGGCACATCCGGCGCACCGGAGCCAAGAGATCCCCGAAGCGACGAGGTTGCGGTTGTTCCAGCTTCAGGTCGAGATCCGCTACTGCGAAAAGCGCGCCTACGACCTGTTCCTGCAGAACCTGGTAAAGGGGACGAGCCATCTCGCGCTCGGCCAGGAGGCGGTCGCGGCCGGCTTCGCCGCGGCGATGAACCAGGACGACTACAGCTTCTGCACCTATCGCGGCCATCACCATACGCTCGCGCGCGGTGCTCCGATGCTCTCGGTATTGGGCGAATTGATGGGCCGGCAGTGCGGGTTGATGAAGGGCAAGGGCGGTTCGATGCATCTTACGAGCGTCGCGCACGG
>DATHHZ010000124.1:0-9464 GCA_035316965.1 Burkholderiales bacterium
AAGCCGTTCAGCAGCTGGCGTTACGACGATCTGCGGCCGGTGTGGTCGCCGGACGGCAAGCGCCTCGCCTTCTACAGCAACTACAACCCCGCCGACGATCCCAAGACCTGGGCCATCGTGGTCGTTGCCGCGGACGGTTCCGACCCGACCGGGGGCGAGGGGCTGGCGGCGCGGGTGGTGGCGACCGACGTGGTCCCGGACGTCGAGCGCGGACCGGCGTGGATGCCGGATAACCGCCGCATCGTGTACGTGCGCAACGAACGACTGGCGTACAACCCGATCTACGTCGCCGACGTCGACAGCCGCACGAGCATGCTCGTGCGCACGGGGACCAAGATGAACCACGATGTCACCTGCTCGACTGGCGGCGTGATCGCGTTTCGCGCCCAGGTCGACCAGTGGGACCAGGTGTACCTCGCGAAGCTCAAGGACTGACGCCGTGACGCCCCGTGATATTTGCCATCGCCCGTCGTTCGCTCCGTTGTTCGCGCTGCTGCTCGCCCCTTTGTTCGCGGTAGGGCTCGCGCTGGGGCCGAGCGCGCCGGCATACGGCGCCGACGACCCGGTGGATTCTGCGATGAAGCTCTACGAAAAGCGCCGCTACGAGCAGGCTGCGCGCATGCTCGAGGACGCGCTTGCCCGACCCGATGCCGGGCGCCGGCCGCAGGCGCAACTCGTGCTCGGCATGATTTACCTGCGCAACGCCGACCTGCACGAGGCGCTCGGCCGCACCGCCGCTGCGGCCGAACTGGATTATCTCGACAAACTGCTCAAGACCGGCGCCGGAGACCGCAGCCGCTACGCGCGGCTGCACCTCGCGGAGGCGCTGCTCGCGCGCGGAAACGCGGCCGAAGCGCGGCGCCATTTCGAGCAGGTCCGCGCCGACGCGGGTATCGAGAGGCGCTACCAGGCGATCGCTGGAGTCGGCCTCGGGAGCGTCCTGTGGGCGCAGCGCGACGCAAAAGGGGCGCGCGGCGTGTGGGCAGGAACAGGCGGGGCGGCGGAGATCGCGCTGGCGCGCGCCGCGGCCCAGGGCGGCGCGCAGCTCGTGGACGTGAAATCGCTGCGGCGCGTGGCCGATGACGCGAGCCTCGCACCCGAATTGTCGCCGCGCACGCGACGCTATCTCATCGAGATCTATACCGCAACCGGCGCGCCGGACAAGGCCCTCGCCATGGTCCGCGCCGCCGATTTGGGCATGGCTTCCTTTGTCGAGAGGTTCAAGGCCGCCAAGGGTACTGCCAAAAGCATCAATCTTTACGATCTCGCGCTGCTCACGGACCTGACGCGGCTTTATCGCGAGCTCGCGCGGCGCCAGCTCGAGCAGGCCGCCGCCGACGCGCGCATGAAACCGAGCGCGGAATACTATCTTGCCGAGGTATTGAGCGGTCTGGGCGCGAGCGATGAGGCGCAGACGTACGTGCAGGCCTTCCTCGCGCAGCCGCAGGCGCCGGCTCAGTACCGCGAGCGCGCACTGGCGCGTCAGGCGCTGATCGCGCACCGCCAGGGCCGGCGCGCCGAAGCGGAGAGCGCGTGGACCGCGATGGCGCAGAATAGCAGCGACCCGGAGGTATTGGCCGACATCGTGCTCGGCTGCGCCGACGTCCAGGCCCAGTGCGCCAAGGTGCTCGCGCGCGTCGGCCAGGTGACCGAAGCGGGCGATGGCCGACGCTATCAGCGGCTCAACTCTGCGCTCGGCAGCTACTACCTTCGGAAGAAGGACTACGCGCGCGCCATCTCCTACATGGAGGCGGGGCGCGACAAGAGCAACAAGAACAAGATCGAGGCCAATGACCCGGAAATGCTCGCCGGTCTGGCCGAGGCCTACTATCGGACCAAGAAATTCTCCGAAGGCCTCGAGATCTTTTTCGAGATGAGCAAGGAGTTTCCCGTGGTGCGCCAGATTCAGGAGGCGATGCAGGGCGTCTACTCCATGGAGCAGCGCAGCGCCGGCGACGTGAAGATACTTTGAGAAACCGCAGGACGAATCACAACTGTCGGAGTCGACAAGCGAGGAGTTTATGAAACGGATCCTTACTATTGCGGTACTGGGCTTGGGCGCCACCATGGCATTGTGCTTTCCGGCGCATGCCGCACCGAAGGGCGACGGGCGTCCCGACGGTGGCGTCCTCAACTACAGCGAGTACGGCCGGCCGGCGACGCTGGACCCGATCACCAGCAACGAGACGATTTCGCTGCGCATCACTGAGCTCGTGTTCAACGGCCTGGTCGGCATCGACGAGAAGCAGGAAATCGTGCCTGAGCTGGCCGAGCGCTGGGAGGCGTCGAAGGACGGCCGCGTATTCACGTTCTTCCTGCGCAAGGACGTGAAGTGGCACCCGCGCGAGGGCGAGCCGCCCAGGCCCTTTACCGCGGACGACGTGGTGTTCACCTACAGCATCATGATGCACCCCAAGACCATCACGCCGCTCAAGGTGCGCTACGAGTTCATCGAGAAGGTCGAGAAGACCGGCGACTACACGGTGGTAATCACTCTCAAGCGCCCGATACTGAACGCGCTGGCGAAGTTCAGCTTCAAGATTATCCCCGGGCACGGGCCGGCGAACCCGCAGTACCTGACGCGCGAGGACCGGTTCGCCCACAGCCCGATCGGCACCGGGCCGTACATGCTCCAGACCGTAACCGGCGACGGCGAGGTGGTGCTGGTCTCGAACCCGGACTACTTCAAGGGCCGCGCGCACATCGATAAGTTCGTCGCCAGACCGTTCGCCGACCAGAACATCATGGCCCAGGCGCTGATGTTCAACGCCATCGACATGATCGTGCTGGTCAACCCGCGCAACCTGCCGGAGGTTCAGGGCGACAAGCGCTTCGTGCTGCAACCGTACAACGCGTTGTCCTACTCGTTCTTCGGCTACAACGTGCGCAACCCGCTGCTCGCGGACCGGCGCGTGCGCCAGGCGATCACGACTGCGGTCAACCGCCAGGAGATGCTCGACTCGTTCTTCAACGGCCAGGGCACCGTGATCTCCGGCCCGTTCGCGCCCGGCAGCTGGGCGTACAACCTCGACGTCAAGCCGTTGCCGTTCGGCCCGGAGCGCGCGCGGGCGTTGCTCACTGAAGCGGGCTTCAAGCCCGGCGCGGACGGGATCATGGAGAAGGACGGCAAGAAGCTCGTGTTCTCGCTCAAAGTCCCCATCGAGAAGGAGAGCGAAGCGGTCAAGCGCGTCGTGCTCGCGTTCCAGAATTATCTCAAGGGCGCCGGCATCGCGATCACGGTCGATTTCAAGGAATGGCAGGCGTGGAAGGAGGACGTCTTTCTCGAGCACAACTTCGACATCATGTTTGCGTCCTGGGTGTTCGACGACTCGGCGGACATCTCGTCGCTGTTCCATTCGGCCGAAATCGGCGACTGGAGGAACAACTTCGGCGGCTATTCCAACCCCGAAGTGGACGGGCTGATCGTCGAGAGCAAGCTCACGCTCGACCACGAGAAGCGTCGGACGATCAACCGCAAGCTGCACGCGATCTTGGCCGAGGAGCAGCCCTACACTTTCCTTTGGACGCTCACCAACTACAGCGCGTACCACAGGAAGCTGCGGCGCGTGCAGATCCACCCGTACAAGTTCTTCTCGTTCGCCGACGAATGGTTCATTCCGGCCAGCGAGCAGAAGTGATGTGAAGTTCGCCGCGGTCAAGCCGGTCAGCCGCGTCCTCGCGCGCGAGCTGGCCTTGACCGCGCTGCTGCTGCTCGGCGTGAGCATGGTCGTGTTCGCCATTCTCTATCTCGCGCCCGGCGACCCGCTCAACGTTTTGCTCGAGGGCCAGTCGCCGCGCTCGGAGCTCGCCCTCGGCATGCGCGAGGCGCTCGGCGTACCCCGTACCTGGTACGGCCAGTACGCGGCGTGGTTCGGCAAGATGCTGCATGGCAACTTCGGCAACTCGATCCGCACCGGCCTGCCGGTGCTGCCGGAACTCGCGCGCGTCGGCGTCTACACGCTCACCCTCACGCTCGGCTCGCTCGCGCTCACGCTCCTGATCGCGGTGCCGATCGCGGTGCACGCGGCCGCGCACGGCGGCACTGCCGGCAACACCGCGGCGACGATAGTCGCGTACGTCCTCTCGGCAGTGCCGGTGTTCTGGTTCGGCTACATCGTCGTCTACGTCTTTATCCATCAGTTCGGCATGTTCCCGCTGATCTCGGGAACGGCGGCAAAGCAGGAACACGCGTGGCTGTATTTCCTCGTGCCGATCTTCGTGCTCGGGATCGCGAGCGGCACGCTCTCCGAAATGATCCGCCACCTGCGCGAGGAGTTGTCGCGCGTGCTGGCCGAAGACTACATCCGCACCGCGCGCGCCAAGGGCGCTGCGGTATGGCGCCATGCGTTCAAGGAGGGTTTCCTGATCCCGGTCACCGAGATCATGAGCGCCAAGATCCCGTTCCTGCTCGGCGGTGCGGTGATCGTCGAGCAGGTGTTCAACTGGCCCGGCATGGGGCGCATGGCGTGGCAGGCGGCGCAGGATCGCGACTTCCCGGTCATCATGGGCATCGCCCTCGTAGCCGCGGCGTTTGTGCGTTTCGGTAACCTGCTGCAGCGCGTCGTCTTCACCGCTGTCAATCCGCGCGCATCGAGGGAATAAGGCAGCGCATGCGTCGCTACGTCCAGACGCCCGGCCCCATCGGCGAGTTCTCGGAGCTCGCGCTGCGGCAGCGCGCGGAGCCCCTCGATCTCGTCTACGTTGGCTACGGCCTGCTGGTGGTGGCGGTGGTGGTGGCCTCGTACATGCTCGGCGCGTTCGGCTGGCTGCCCGATGATCCTCAAGCGATGAACGTCGGCCTGATCAATGCGGCGCCATTCACCTCCGGGCACGTGCTCGGCACCGACTTCCTCGGGCGCGACCTGCAGGCGCGGCTGATCCTCGGCATCCAGGCCTACTTTCTCCCCGGACTGCTTGCGATCACGATTTCGGTCGTCGGCGGAAGCATTCTCGGCATCCTGGCCGGGTACCGCGGCGGCTGGTTCGACACGATCATCACCTACTTCGACAACCTGCTCGACTCGTTCCCGCGGCTGGTGCTGATCCTGCTCGTGATCGCCGCATTCAAGGCCGACATCTACTACGTCATGATCGTGGTCGGCATCACCGGCATGCCGGTCATCGCCAACCTGATCGCGGGCAAGATCGCGTTTCTTCGACAGAAGAGCTTCATCGAAGCGGCGCATGCGCTCGGGCTGCCGGCGCGCACGGTCATTCTCAAGCATATCCTGTGGTTGAATTGCCGCGCTCTGCTCGTGATCCAGGCCACCCTCGGCATGGCCGAGGCGATCCTGGTCGAGACGAGTTTGAGTTACCTCGGCTTCGGCGTGCAGGAGCCCACGCCTTCATGGGGCAACATGGTTCAGGCCGGCGCGAACTATTTCCTGCAGGGCAACTTCTGGCCCTCGACCGCGCCGGCGCTCGCGATCCTCGCGACGATCCTCGGATTCCAGTTGCTAGGCGATGGGCTAACAACCTCCTCGAAGGCAAGCGGAGGAGGTGATGGACGCGCCGCTGCTAGGCATCGAGAACCTGCGGACCTACTTCTACTCGCGCGCCAAGCGCGCTTTCATCCGCTCGGTGGACGGAGTGAGCCTTGACGTCGCGCGCGGCGAAACGCTCGGCATCGTGGGCGAGAGCGGCAGCGGCAAGAGCGTCACCGCGCTCTCGGCCGCGGGCCTCGTTACCGCCGGGCCGGGCGTCATCAGCGGCCGCATCGACCTGTACTCGAACGGTGCACGACGCAACCTGCTCGACGGTCTTGAGAACTACGCGCGCATCACGGAGCGCGATGGACGCGTCATGGAGGTGGAGAAGGACGAGCGCGGTTGGCGCAAACGCTCCGAGACATTGATGGCGGGCGTGCGCGGCAAAGAGATCGCCATGATTTTCCAGAATCCGCGCTCGGCGCTGAACCCTTACTCCACGATCGGAAAACAGCTCGTGGAGACCATCCGCCTGCACACGAAATTCAAGGGCGAAAGCGAAGCCAGGGAACGCGCGATCCACTGGCTCGAGCGCGTGCGCATCGATTCACCCAGGCTGCGTTTCGACAACTTTCCCTTCGGCATGTCCGGCGGCATGTGTCAGCGCGCCATGATCGCGATGGCGCTCTCCGCCGAGCCCTCGCTCCTGATCGCCGACGAGCCGACCACCGGCCTCGACGTCACCATCCAGTCCCTCATCGTGGATTTGCTGGCCCAGCTCAAGGCGGAGACCGGCATCACCACGCTCCTCATCAGCCACGACATCAGCGTGATCCAGCGTCTCTCGGATCGCATTGCGGTGATGTACGGCGGCACCGTGGTGGAGACCGGGCGAGCAGCGGAAGTGCTCGCGCCGGAAGCGAAGGTGCGCCACCCGTACACCACGGCGCTGCTCGCCTCGATCCCGAGCGCGGAGACGATACGCCGGAAAAGTTATCTGCAGGCGATCGAAGGCGAGGTGCTCGATACCATCGAGGTGCCGCGCGGTTGCCGCTTCTACGGTCGCTGCAACCGCGTCACCGAGGCGATTCGTGAAAACTGCGCCGGTCGCGAGCCGCCGCTCGGCGAGGTCGCGACCGGTCACAAGGTGCGCTGCTGGTTGTACCCGGCGACGGGGAAAGCATGAGCGGCACCATTCTTGAAGTCACCGATCTGCGCAAGGAATACAGTCAGCGTCGCGGCCTGATCTCGATGCTGACCGGTCAGGGGCGCGTGATCCCGGCAGTGGACGGCGTGAGCTTTTATCTCAGGGAAAACGAGACCGTCGGCCTCGTCGGCGAGTCCGGCTGCGGCAAGACCACGATAGGACGCACGGTGCTGCGGCTGACCGACCCCAGCAGCGGGCGTGTCGTGTTCGACGGGCGCGACATCACGAACCTGAGCCGCGCCGAGCTGCGCCCCTTAAGGCGCGAGATGCAGATGATCTTCCAGGACCTCGACGCTGGCCTGAACCCGAAGATGCGCGTGCGCGACATCCTGCGCGAGGCGCTCACCGTGCACGAGCGTCCGAGCGATGCCGAAATCGCAAGCCGCATCCGCGAGCTGCTGGAGCAGGTGAGTCTCAAGGACAGCAAGCTGGCGAACTTTCCCTCGGAACTCTCCGGCGGCGAGAAGCGCCGCGTGGGGATCGCGCGCGTGCTCGCGGTGCGCCCGCGCCTGATCGTTGCCGACGAGCCCACGAGCGCGCTCGACATCTCGATCCAGGCGCAGGTCGTAAACCTCCTTCGCGATCTGCAAAGGGACCTGGGGCTCACGTATCTGTTCATCTCGCACGATCTCCCGGTCGTGGAGCTGGTCAGTCAGAAAGTAGCGGTCATGTATCTCGGACGCATCGTCGAGATGGGTCTGGCGGAGAACATCGCGCACCAGCCGCGCCATCCCTACACGGGCATCCTGTGGTCGTCGCTCGCGGACAAGCAGACCACCGAGGTGAACCGGCGAGTGAACGACGTGACGGTCGAGCGCGAGCGCCGCACCTGGGGCGTGTTCGACTTCGAGCAACCGGCCAGCGGCTGCCGCTTCGCCCCGCGCTGCCCGCTATACAAAGACAAGGGCCGCCCCGCCGTCTGCACCGACCCTGCGTCCGAGCCGCAGTTGAGGGACGTGGGGCACGGGCACGTGGTGGCGTGTCATTTCGCGTAGGGCTGACTAGATCCCCGCTTTCGCGGGGATGACGCGCGTTCGCGCGTCACATGTTGCGGCGGTATTGACCTCCCACCTCGAACAGCGCTGAGGTGATCTGACCGAGGGAGCAGAAGCGCGCTGCGTCCATAAGCACCGCGAAGGCGTTCTCGTCCCTGATCACCGCGTGCTGCAGGCGCTTCAGCATCGGACCGGATTCGGCCTTGTTTCGCTCGTGAAACTCGGCCAGGCGCCTGAGCTGAGATTGCTTTTCCTCGTCGGTCGAGCGGATCAGCTCGAGCCTCTGCGGGACCGGATTTGCGTGCGGATTGCGGAAGGTGTTCACGCCGATAATGGGATAAGAGCCGTCGTGCTTTCGGTGCTCGTAGACCATCGATTCTTCCTGGATCTTGCCGCGCTGGTAGCCTGTCTCCATCGCTCCGAGCACGCCTCCGCGCTCGGCGATCGCTTCGAACTCCTTCAACACCGCTTCTTCGACCAGATCGGTCAGCTCCTCGATGATGAACGAGCCTTGGTTCGGATTCTCGTTCTTTCCCAATCCCCATTCCTTGTTGATGACGAGCTGGATCGCCATGGCGCGGCGCACCGACTCCTCGGTGGGCGTGGTGATCGCCTCGTCGTAGGCGTTGGTGTGCAGGGAATTGGTATTGTCGTAGGTCGAGATCAGCGCTTGGAGCGTGGTGCGAATGTCGTTGAAGGCGATCTCCTGGGCGTGGAGCGAGCGTCCCGAAGTCTGCGAATGGAATTTGAGCTTCTGGCTGCGCTCGTTCGCGCCGTATTTGTCCCGCATCGCCACCGCCCAGATGCGCCGCGCCACGCGTCCGAGCACGGCATATTCGGGCTCCATGCCGTAGCTGAAGAAAAACGACAGGTTCGGCACGAAATCGTCGATCTTCATTCCGCGTGCGAGGTAGGCCTCGACGAACGTGAAGCCGTTCGCGAGGGTAAAGGCGAGCTGTGAGATCGGGTTCGCGCCGGCCTCTGCGATGTGGTATCCGGAGATCGACGCGGAGTAGAAATTCCGCACGTCGTGGTCGATGAAGTACTCCTGGACGTCGCCCATCACCTTGAGCGAGAACTCGGTCGAGAAGATGCAGGTGTTCTGGCCTTGGTCTTCCTTCAAAATGTCCGCCTGCACCGTGCCGCGAACAGTTGAAAGTGTTTCCGCCTTGATCTCCCCGCGCTCGGCGGCCGTCGGTTCGCGACCGTTTTCTGCGCGGAACTTGTCCGTCTGCTGGTCGATGGCGCAGTTGAGGAACATCGCGAGGATCGTCGGCGCCGGCCCGTTGATCGTCATGCTGACGCTCGTCGCCGGATCGCACAGGTCGAAGCCCGAGTAGAGCACTTTCATATCTTCGAACGTGGCGATGGATACGCCCGAATTGCCGACCTTGCCGTAGATGTCCGGGCGCAGGTCCGGGTCGAAGCCGTAGAGCGTCACCGAATCGAACGCGGTCGAGAGGCGTTTCGCCGGCATGTCTTTCGACAGCAGATGGAAGCGGCGGTTGGTGCGGAACGGATCGCCCTCGCCCGCGAACATGCGCGTCGGATCCTCGTTCTCGCGCTTGAAGGAAAATACACCTGCGGTGAACGGGAAGGAGCCGGGCAGGTTCTCGCGCATGCGCCACCTGAGGATCTCGCCGTGGTCCTCGAAGCCCGGCAGCGCGACTTTCGGCACTTTAGTCCCCGAAATGGAAATCGTGTTGAGCCGGGTGCGGATTTCCCGCTCGCGCACCTTGACCACCTGCTCGTCGCCCGCGTAAGTCCTCTTCGTCTCCGGCCAGTCCTCGATGAGCTGCCTGGAACGCACATCGAGCTTGGCGTTTTTCTCCTCGA